>JAQUXV010000283.1 GCA_028692205.1 Eubacteriales bacterium | reverse complement strand
GGCGTTATGCCGTGTAGTCCGGACGAGAGAAGAGCAGCCTCCGTTTAGCGAGTGGTTGCCCCTGATGCTGAAACCATCGGGGGCAATTTTGCTTAAGAAAGCGGAGGAATGATCTGATGTCGCAACCCAAAAAGAGCACCGTCAACACTCGGAAACTGGCAACCATCGCGATTCTGGCGGCAATCGCAAGCATCCTGTTCCTGCTGGAGATCCCGGTGGTACTGTTCTACAAGCTGGACTTCAGCAACCTCCCGGTGCTGCTGGGCACGTTCGCCATGGGGCCCGCTGCGGGCTCGGCGATCTTGCTGCTAAAAAGCGCGCTGGGGGTATTGCACACCACGTCGCAGGGCGTGGGGGAACTGGCGGATTTCCTGATCGGGCTGGCGATGGTGCTGCCCGCCGGGTTCATCTATCGCGCGAAGAAGTCGCGGCACGGCGCGCTGCTGGGCATGCTGATCGGCAGCCTGTGCGCCACCGTCGCTGGCGTGCTGGCCAATGTTTACCTCCTCATCCCGTTTTACGGCGCGGCTTACGGAATGCCGGTGGAGCAGATTATCGCCATGGGGCAAACCCTGATCCCGAGCCTGGACACGGTGTGGAAGTTCGTATTCGCGATCACCGCGCCGTTCAATGTGCTTAAGTGGGCGGCCATCAGCGTGGTGGGATGGTTTTTATACAAGCCGCTTTCACCGCTTCTGCATGGCACAAGGCGCGCCATATGTGTGGTAAAGCCGAACCATGATGGGTGCGAAACGATAAACCAACCTAAATAGCGGGCCCGCACGGAGCGGAGCGTCCGCGCCGAAGGGGACCGAAACAGGATGATTGAACTGCGAACCCATAACGCGAAAGAAACCCGCATGCTGGGCGAACGGCTTGCCCGCCAGCTGCGGGCGGGCGACGTGCTGCTGCTGCAGGGCGATCTGGGTGCGGGAAAGAGCGAGCTGACGCGCGGCATCGCGTGCGGGCTGGGGATTGAGGGCAATATCCCCAGCCCGAGCTTTACGATTTTACAGGTGTATGAAAACGGACGCCTGCCGTTGTTCCATTTCGACTGGTATCGCCTCGGCGGAGCCGAGGAGCTTTACGAGATGGCGATGGACGAATACTTATACGATGACGGTGTCGCCGTGGTGGAGTGGCCGGAAAAAGCGGTGGAGGCGATTCCGGAAACGCATTTGCGCGTTACCATCGAGTCGCTTGGCGACAATGACCGTAAATTTACCCTTGCTCCGGCGGGCGCTTTCCACCCACTGGAAGCGGACGCGTTGGAGGGAAGAGTATGAAGATACTGGCGCTGGATACGTCCGGCCCCGTTTGCGGGGTGGCTGTAGCACGAGGCGGAAAGGTGCTGTACGAGGGCGCCGCCGTTAACAAACGCACACACTCGGTCAACCTGATGCCGATGGTGGAGGAAGCGCTTGCGCGCGCGGGCCTGCGCCCGGAGGAGCTGGATTTGCTGGCGGTGGTCACCGGCCCCGGTTCGTTTACCGGGGTGCGCATCGGCGTTAGCGCCGTCAAGGGCATGGCACACGGGCTGGGCGTTCCCTGCTTGGGCGTGGACGCGCTGGAGGCGCTGGCCGCGGGTGTGTGGATGCCGGATGCGCTTTTGTGCCCCATTCAGGATGCGCGCGCGGGGCAGGTGTACGGCGCGGCGTTTCTGGCCGGTTTACCGCCGGTGCGGCAGACGGAGGACGAAGCCGCGAAGCTGGAACTGTTTCTGGATCATGCGCTTGCGGCGGCGGAGAACCGGCCCCTTTGCTTTGTCGGCGACGGCGTAGCCACGTACCGCGACGCGATTGAGGCGCGCCTTGGCGGGCGTGCGGTGTTACCGCCCGCGCATCTTTCGTACTTGCGGCCTTCGGCGGTCGCACTGCTGGCGGAAGCGCATGCGGACGAGCGTGTGGATTACCTGACGCTGATGCCCAAATACCTGCGCGCGCCGCAGGCGGAACGGGCGCGTGCCGAAAAGCTGAAAGCGGGCAAAGCATGACCATTCGGCGCATGACGCTTGCGGACGTAACGCAGGTACACGAAATTGAACAGGCTACGTTCCCCGTGCCGTGGTCGCGTCAGAGCTTTGTGGATGAAATGGAACGCAACGCCTGCGCGCGCTATCTGGTGGCGGAAGAAAACGGCGAGATCATCGCTTATGCGGGCGCGTGGATGATTTTCGACGAGGGGCACATTACCAACGTCGCGGTGCGGAAAGACCAACGCGGCAAGGGCATCGGCAAGGCGATCATGGCGGCGCTGATGCAGTATGCCGCGAACCTCGGCGTACGGTACATGACGCTGGAGGTGCGAAAAAGCAACACTGTCGCGCAGGAATTGTATAAAAGCTTCGGCTTTATTCGGCTCGGCGTCCGCAAACAGTATTACGAGGACAACGGGGAGGACGCGTTGCTGCTGGTGTGCGACCAAATGCCGCCGGTGGAGGAAGATTTTTCGGAGCAGGGCTGACCACGTTTTACATTGGAAGAATGAAATTTTATCACGCTGTACCTGAATGGGTTACAGCGTGATTGTTTTCTACTGTTGGAATCCGTGATCGCCTGTCGGTGAGGCGGTTGCGTCGATGGCGGAACAATACGTATCGCTGTATAATAAAAATAGAAAGCAAAACGCCGGTCACAGCAGATTCGACCGGCGTTCCGTTTGGGGACGGCGAGGGCGGAAGCTACGTGGGCAAGCGCCGCGGAAATTGCTTTATGAATACTGCGCTGCGGAGAGTATAAAGGATTTTCATTGCAGACACAAAGTTACAGCATCAGTTCCCAGTATTCCTCCACCACTTCCCGACCCCAGTCGGACTGGACGCGGCTCTGGTAAATCCGAAAACCCATACGGCTGTACAGCGAACGTGCGGTGGTCAGCAGGCTGATGGTTTCCAGAAACACGCGCTGATAGCCGGCTTTCCGGCAGAAATCCAGCGCCGCTTCGATCAGCCGGAGCCCCAGCCCGTGGCCCCGCGCCTCCGGATCCAACAGAAAATAGCGCAGCTGGGCCGTTTGACCGTCGCGTTTCGCAATGGCGATGCTGCCCATGGGCTGCCCGTCGATCTCTGGAATCAGCACGCATTCCTTTACGGGGTCGAGGTGATCGGTCAGTTCGTGTACGGTACGGTCCACATACTCCGCAAACACGGCGGAAAGGCCGTATTCCTTCAAATACAGCTCCCTGTGACGGCGAATCATATAGTCCTCATCCCCCTTGCGATAGCCACGAATCACCGCAGGAAAAGCAGCGTGGGAAAACTGCTCGCGGATCAGGTTCATAGCGTGCAGTACGGAATTCAGTTCTGCGTCCGGCAGGGCTTCGACCAACGAAAGCACCTGTGCGTCGGACCGGCGCCCCAGTTCCGCAAGCGTTTGCTCGCCCTTTTCGGTCAGGTGGATTTCGTTGAGCCGGTTATCCTGCGCGCAGGGCGTACGGGTGATGAGCCCTTTGGTTTCAAAGCTTTTCAGCATCCGGCTTAAATAGCTGGCATCCACGGCCAGCCGCTGGCTAAGCTCCCGCGCCCGGTCATCCGGATGCATGCTGATTTCTAGCAGCACACGCGCTTCGGTGGGCGAAAAATCGGAGTCCAGAATATGTTTGTTAAGCAGCCCCAGAATACGGGTGTAAAAGCGGTTGAAGCTGCGAATATGACCAACGGCGGTTAACCTCGCGTCCATCGAATCGCCTCCAAAAAATAGTTGACTGAGTCCACAGTTTGTATTGTACTCAAATTAGTGGACTCAGTCAACTAT
The DNA here is from genome assembly GCA_028692205.1 of Eubacteriales bacterium. Next base: position 394 of record JAQUXV010000283.1, on the reverse strand, counting down.
TAATTTTCTGGCGTGATTTTTCATGGACGCACCGGCACGCTCTTGCGGCTATCGGAAAGCGAGGCATAAAAGGGTTAGCCGTAGATAAAAAACTCGCATTCCAGACGGCCGTTGTACAGCCTGCGCTTATGGTCGGCTCGGCGGCCGAAGAACCGCTCGAACGACGGATCGCTCGCGATGACGCCCATTTTCCATCCGGGGTGGCGTTTTAGCAGCAGTCCCAGCTCATGGTAGAGCGCACGGCAGCTTTCCCGATCGCTCAGGCGTTCGCCGTAGGGCGGATTGCAAAGGAACACGCCGTTTTCCTGTGGTAGCTGTACGCGGCGCAGATCCTCTACATCCACGGGGATGCGGTATTCGTAACCCGCTTGCCGGATGTGCTTTTCACAAAGCA
>JAQUXV010000282.1 GCA_028692205.1 Eubacteriales bacterium | reverse complement strand
CCCTGCGTTATATAGGCGTTCAGTCCAGCCGCTTTCCGCAATAGGGGCAGTAATGCTTCGGTTCTACGGCCTCCGTCTGAACAGGCGCTTTCCCCTGACGGCGCGCTTCCATGGCTTCGGTGAAACCGGCGCTGATGATGCCGGTAGGAATAGCGACAATGCCCACCCCCATAATGGAGATTACCGCCGCCATCAGCTTACCCAAAGCGGTAATGGGGTACACGTCGCCATACCCAACGGTGGTCAGCGTACAGACCGCCCACCAAAGGGAATCGGCAATGTTGGCGAACTTGCTTGGCTGAGCGGCGTTCTCCACACCGTACATCAGGATGGCGGAAACCAGTACAATCAGGATACAGGAGCCAACCGAGGCAACCAACTGCGCGGCGGACTCCCGGATCACATGCCCGATAATCTGCAGCGAATCCACATACCGGCCCAGTTTGAACAGCCGAAACAGCCGGGATAACCGAAATAAACGGGAGAAACGAAACAGACGGAACAACCGCAGAAAACGCAGGTCGGCCGCAATAAAAGGCAGATAAAACGGCAGTATGGCCAACAGGTCAATACAGGCCATGAAGGAGAAGATATACTTTAAACGGGGATGACGGGCCTGCGGGTAGAGCAAATCCGCCGTCCAGATGCGCAGCGCGTACTCCAGCGTAAACACCGCGACGGTAAAGACCTCGAACGCGTCGAAAGCGGCCTGATAGCGAGCCGCCAACGAAGCGAAAGATTGCAGGATAATGGACGCCACGCTTGCGATAATCAGGGTGATGATGGTAATCTCAAACGCCTGCCGGAACGGATCGTTATCGTCGCCTCTATTGATGATCTGATATACGCGTTGCTTGATTTTCGTACGCAGCCACCTGCCCTTACGCGGAGTTGGAATGAACAATATTATAGCATAAATACTCATAGAACGTAATATTATCATAGGTGGGTTGACCGTGCCGGGATATCTGTATTAAGATGTTGTGGAACAGAAACGGATTGTTTTTTCATACCGTACATATTTTGTGAAAAGGATCGGCCCATCAGGGTGAAAGCCGGGGCAATAACCTGCAGCAACACAGGCAGAAAAGCAGGGCGGCCGGGGGCGCTTATGATGGCGGATCGACACATAGCCCGATAGCGTAAAACGGTAAATTCTATATTCCGGTAGATAGCATTTGCTTTGAGTATACAGGGGTACGGGACAAAGGCGGGGAAGGATATGCCGGTACATATGGATAATTTCAAAAAGAAATATAAAATTGGCGGCCGTAGCGAGGAGGATATCAATGCAAAACGCGCTTTATGTTGAAATCAGTATCATTGGCGTCTGCCTGCTTTTGATTATTATTTTCAATCAGCGTCAAAACATTGGATCGTCTACTTTGCAGCGGCATTTTAACCGATTGGTTTATTCGACAATTTTAATGCTGATCGTGGATACCGCGTGCTGGGTTTTAGACGGCACAACCTTTCCGCATGCCCGAATCATCAGTATCATGATCGAAACGTTATATTTTTTCCTGAATATTTATATCCCTTATTTATGGGTTATATACGTGGAACTGTCTATAGCCAAAGAAGTGAAGATTGCCTGTCGCAGGCTGCGATTGCTGGCGATCCCAATCGTGATTTTATGCATCTTCCTGCTGGTGAATCTGAAAACCGAAAGTATTTTTATAATTGACAATAATAATTACTATCATAGAAATTACGGTTATCTCGCGTATGCCATTCTAGCTTATGTATATCTGGTTTATGCAAGCATTCGCGCGCTGATTGCCGTGCGCCATGCCGATTGGAACGAGGATAAGCGACGTTATTATCCAATGGTGTTTTTCACCGTATTGCCGGCGATCGGCGGTGTAATACAGATTTTTTTCTTCGGGATGACCCTGATTTGGGTGTTTGTTGCAATTTCTACAGTCATTATGTATATCGACTCCCTCAATCGGCAGATATCCGCCGATCCGCTTACCGGCATCAATAACCGGCGCGAACTGACAAAATACCTGATCCGGGAAACCAAAGACCCCGAATCCGAAGGCATTCTTGCGCTGATTATGATGGATGCGGACCGGTTTAAGCAGATTAACGACACCTACGGGCACTATTACGGCGACTGTGTCTTGGTTACGCTATCGGATATTTTGAAACAATCCTGCAAGAATACGCCCGCTTTTCTTGCGCGTTACGGCGGAGATGAATTCTGTATCGTGTACCCGGCGGAGGATGTTCAGGCGGTTGAGGCGATTATCAATAAAATACAGGCGAATATCGCCAAGTGGAATCGTGAGTGCAACGAGCCGGTGAGCATTGGCCTTAGCATAGGGTTTGCGGTATGGAATTCGGAAACCGGCGAGAGCGTTGAAGACCTTTATAAGAGGGCGGATCGGGAAATGTACCTGGCTAAAAACGCAAAGGGAGCACAAGCGCCCGCTAATATGGACTGAGCAAGCTGAAAACTGGGAGACCGCCGATGGGTAAGACCGTTTATCTTTGCGTGCCGTGCAAACACAACCTGAAGGGGGAAGCGCAAAATGAAAAAACGGGAAAAATCCTGTATTGGGCGCCGAGAGTCCTCTCCATGATCTTCTTTGCCTTCCTGACCGCTTTTTCGCTGGATGTTATTAAACTGGGTTTGAACGTATGGCAAACCCTGCTTGGCTTGTTTATGCACAACATTCCCTCGATTGTTTTAATTGTGCTGCTGATTATCGCGTGGAGGGTGGAAATCGTTGGTGCGGTTGCGTTTATCGGCGCGGGCCTGTTATACGCAGTTTTAATGGCAACCAATGTGTTCCATACGGAACTGCCATGGTATACGGCATTATCCTGGAGCGCAGTCATCTCGGGACCGGCGTTTGTGATCGGGTTTTTATTCCTGATCAACTGGATACGGAAAAAGAAGGAAGGCTAACCTCCGGGGAGCGGCAGAAATACCGATTATTTCGATCGGTTATGCTCTGCCGGTCATGCGGGAGCGTCGGGCTTTGCCGGAGCAAACAAAGAAAATAAAGCGGACCCGGTTTGAGAAAACCAGCTCTTCTCGTGTGCTCTTCGCCGGAGGATGATTTGGTAGGATGGTCAAGTAGCAGCGCAGCTGTAGAATTGTCATATGACGCTTAATATGGACGCGAGGTTTACGCTGCCGGCCGAACCCGGGGGTTTTCGGCTGTGCGAAACGTGAGGACAGGAAAGGACGTACAGTGAAAAGACCATTGCTGCAAAACGGTATGAGGCTTGTACTCTGGCTGACGATTCTGGCGCTGTTGCCCGTTTCGGCGTTTGCACAATCGGGTAACCTGCCAGAAACACATACGACATTGCCAGGTTCGCTGAACCTGAATAATAAAACCCTGTTTCGGATTCTGCTGATTGGAACAGATGCTTACCAAGCCGACGATGTCGGGCGAAGCGACACCATGGTGCTGGTGCAGATCAACATGGAAACGGCTGAACTTAAAATGGTCTCCTTTCTGCGGGACCTGTATGTGGAAATTCCGGGGTACGGCAAGAACCGCCTGAATGCGGCCTATACGTTCGGAGATGCGCCGCTTTTGGAACAAACCCTGTACGATAATTTCGAGATTACAACGGACCGGTACATGGCGGTTAATTTCTCCCTGCTGGTGGAACTGATAGACCAGATTGGCGGCGTGTCTGTAGACGTGAGCGAGCAGGAGCGTATCCAGCTGAATTCCATTCTGAAGTTTTACAATGGCGAGATCGGCGACCCCGAAAACGACCAACTACTGAAAAAATCGGGCGTACAGTATTTGACCGGTAAACAGACGCTCTGTTACAGCCGCATCCGGAAAATAGACAGTGATTTTCAACGGGTTGACCGGCAGCATAGGGTGATTGAAGCATTATACAGCCGCGTGCTTGCGCTGAGCGCCGCTGATCTTGCGGCGGTCATCCCGATCGTAATTAAGGAGGTCAAAACGGATTTAACCCTTCAGGAGGCGCTAACGCTTGCAGTCCTGACCGTTCAACTGAAAAATGTTCGCTGGGATACCCTTACCGTACCCGTCACCATCGGATATGACCGAAAATGCGTATCTGGCATGGATGTACTGGTGCCGTACCTGGATAAAAATATACGGGATATCAAGAATTTTCTTTGGTGATGACTGTGAAAGCC
>JAQUXV010000281.1 GCA_028692205.1 Eubacteriales bacterium | reverse complement strand
GATATGTCCGAAACCTTTTTCTTCCCGTGCCTGCCGCGCCGGTTCACCGCATCCACCGCAAGCTTGATCATCGGCACCAGCACCGCGGCTACCGCGGCTTCGGCAAGGCCGTTTGGCAAGCCGACGGCTGCCACAAGCCACGCACCCGCATTGTTAAGGTATGCGGCGTCCGCGCTGCCGCCGGAGATCAGGTTGTTGATGATAACCGTCAATTCTCCGCCGTACAGGATCAGGATCATTCCAAGGCAAAGCACCGTGTTGGTGATTGCGCCGATCGCCGAGGCAATAGCCAGCCCCAGTTTATCGGTCGCCCCCTTGCGCTTCACAAAGCGTGTCCACAGCGCGTACGCGCTCCAGGCAGTTAAGGGAATGATCATTCTGGGCAGTACGCTCACCAGCGGATTGCGGAAGAACAGTGTAAGGCCCACCACGCCGGACCCCCACGCGCGGATGAGACTGCACAGGCCGAACACGAGGCCTACCGGTACGCCGACCCACGGGCCTTCCGCCAGCGCCGCCAGAATCACGGGAATATGCACCAGCGTAACAGCCGGCAGGGGAGGCGGGAGCATAATCATTCCGATGGGTGTAAAGGTCAGCAGGGCCGTGATGGCCGCCAGCATGGCGATAATCACCATACGGCGAGTGGTCTGGGACGACGTGCGGGTGTGTGAAACAGAATTCCTATTCATTTGTTTTTCCTCCGTTCGAGTTCGCTTTGGATACCCGACATTAGACAGTTTTCCGGACGCACGGGCCCGGAGAGTGTTTTACAGGGTTTGCGTGTCCGACCCCGGAGGTATCGGCACGGCCCTGAAACCTTATTATACCGGGGATGTGCCTGATTGTAAACCGTCTGTATACATTTTCGCCGGATTACGCAAACGCCCCGCTCACGGGCAGAACCGCGCGTATATACAACGCGTGTGTTTCTGCCTGTGAGCGGGGCGTACGGTAGCCGCCGTCCTGCTTATTCGCCGTCGTCTCCCCTGTCGTCTTCTCCCTCAATTACATCGGGGAAGAAGGGCTTGTTGCAGTTGGGGCAGAGCGGGCTTTCGTCAAAATCGATATCGGCAGCCTTGATCTGCATGGTTTTGCCGCAATGCGGGCAATCGAAGGAAAGCTCCTCGTTCTCATCGAACTCTTCGGGCTCTTCCTCATCGTATTCGTCAAAATCGTCCTCATCGCCGAAAAGCGCATCCTCGATATCCCCAAGGTCGCCGTCGATGGACTCCACGTATTCGTCCAACTCGTCTACGTCCTCTTCGACTTCCTTGATTTTCTGCGCCATTTCATCCATTACGGTAAGCATTTCCAGCATCAGCCGATTTTCGTTTTTCTCCTTGTCCAGGTTCAGCCCCTCGGCGAGGCCGCGCAGGTAAGAAGTGCGATCCGTAATACTGCTCATACTCGTTCCTTTCCCCCGCGAACCACGCGCGGGGCCGTCGTTTGGAATTCGTGGCACGGTTATACCGGAAGGCTTCGGTTAGCAGCGCTCCATGTACTCGCCTACGCGGGTATCGACGCGGATATGATCCCCGGTATTGATGAACAGCGGAACCTGAAGCGTATAGCCGGTTTCCAGCGTGGCGGGCTTATAGGTGTTGCTGGCGGTGTCGCCCTTGAAGCCCGGTTCGGTGTCGGTAACTTCCAGCTCAACAAAGTTGGGAGCGGCAACGCTGAAGGCCGAGCCCTTGAAGAAACGCACTGTTACGTTGGTGCCTTCCTTCACGAAGGGAATGGCGTCTTCCACCTGCTCTTTATTCAGCGGAATCTGTTCGAAGTTTTCCAGATCCATGAAGTAGTACAGCTCGCCGTCGTTGTATACGTACTGCATGTCTTTGGTTTCGATAATCGCGCGGGGCATTTTATCCGTGGGGTTGAAGCTACGCTCCACCACCGCGCCCGTCATAATGTTCTTGATCTTGGTGCGTACAAACGCCGCGCCTTTGCCGGGTTTTACGTGCTGGAAATCAACAATATTCCATACGCCGCCGTCCCATTCGATGGTAACGCCTTTTCTGAACTCACCCGCAGTAATCATTCGTGTTCCTCCGTTCGTTTTCTTTCGCCGAAATTACAGAATCAACAATTCCCTGGTGGGCAGCGTCAGCGCCCTGCAACCGTCCTGCGTTACGACGACCGTGTTTTCAATCCGCACGCCGCCTATGCCCGGCAGATAGACGCCGGGTTCCACCGTCATCAGCTGTCCGGCTTTCAGTATCCCTGTAGCCGTTACGCTCAGACGCGGATTTTCATGAATCTCGATCCCTACGCTATGCCCCAGGCCGTGCCCAAAGCGTCCCGCGTAGCCCTGCGCGTCGATATAATCCCGCGCAATCGCGTCCACCCCATGGCAGTCAGCCCCCGCGCAAACAGCATCCTGCGCCGTTTGCTGGGCGGTCTGCACCGTCCGGTATACACGCTTCATCTCATCGCTCGGTTGCCCAAAAGCTACGGTACGGGTCATGTCGGCACAATAGCCGCCGACCTTCGCGCCGAAATCCATAGTGATCATATCGCCTTTGCGGATGCGGTATTCGCCCGGCACCGCATGGGGCAGCGAGCCGTTCGCTCCCGCAGCTACAATAGAAGGAAAGGCAAGCCCTTCCGCGCCGTGGGAAAACATGTCAAAATCCAGCGCAACAGCCAGTTCCTTTTCCGTCATGCCTTCGCGAATCTTTGCAAGAATCCGCTCGAAGCTATCGCCGGTAATCTTGCAGGCCTTCTCGATCAGGGCGATCTCGCCTTCGTCCTTGATTTCGCGAAGGTGTTCAATATCGTCTTTCAGCGGGAGCCATGCAACGCCCGGCGTTACCTTCCCGGCGCTGTTAAACGTGCGAACGGTTATTGCGTCGTCTTCATAATACAGGGTATCCACGTTCCATTGTTTACAGAGGTCTGCAACCACCTGCTCGTGGGATTGCCCTTTTTGTACAGTATAAATTTCAAACCCCGCGCACTGGCGCTCCGCCTGCTCCGTATAGCGGAAATCGGTTACCACCGCGCGCCCCTTCGGGCCGAGCAGCGCCAGCCCCTCGCCGGTAAAGCCTGTCAGGTAAAAGAAGTTTGCGGGTTTATAGACGATTACCGCTTCGTTGCCCTCAAGTTTCAGTGCGGCAATCAGCCGTTCCACACGCGTCATACGGTATCCACGTTCCTTCCTTGCGGTTCGCCGCGCCGTACCGGCGTGCAGGCCGCAATTTGTATTGTATCATAAACCGGCCGTACGCGCTAGGTTTTTTGCAGATTTTGCCGCGTTTTGCGTCGCCGGAAGCGCACTGGTCAGTATCCCAGCGCTTCCTCCACAAACAGCACCGTCATCTTCCGTCCGCGGGGCACGCGTTCCAGCGATACCGTGGCGCGGCACATGCATTCGTCTCCGCATTCGTCGGGCTTGCAGAACCCCGTTACCGCGCACGGCGTTTTCAGCCCCAGCCGCCGCGCGTTTTGCGGGCAGGCCGTCTGCTTGATGCGTGCAACGGCGGTATTGATGCCGCCGTCCACCCATTTGGAATGGCTGATGACGAAATAGACGGTTTTAGGTCCGTCCAAAATGCCGCCGACGCGGTTACAGTTGCCGTCGATAAAGACCAGGCTCCCGTTACGGGTTACGGCATTCGCAGACGAAAGATACACGTCCGCCTTACGGCTGCGCTCCCGAATTTCCGGCACATCCTCCGGTTTTGCGCCCCAGGAGGTATACACCTTGCAGCCCTTTTCCCGCAGCGCGGGTAATACATCGATATCCCGTACGGATACCGAGCCGCCCACACCCACTTCGGTGCCCGCCGGAATGCAGCCGAGCAGATAATTTCTCGCCTGCGCCGCCGTCTCCAGCGTAACGACCTCAAAACCGTTTTTACGCATTCCGTCCACAGCCGCCTGCAAATGTTGTTCCATCATTGTCCCTCCTGCCGGCAGTCGACCCACGGCTGGATCGCGCCAAGCCCGTCCGCATATGGGCTTAGGGTGAAAGCCGAAGTCGCCTGCATTTTTTCAATCACACGCTGCGCATCCTTGCCGGTAAGCAGCGCGGGTTGATAGTCGTTTCGCCTGTCGCTGCCGCTTACGCTGACCGGCCACAACGTTACCTGTTCGCCCGCAAGCGCGCCGTCTGTAAAGCACAGTTCCGCCTGCAGCACGCAGGCGTCGTAGTCG
>JAQUXV010000280.1 GCA_028692205.1 Eubacteriales bacterium | reverse complement strand
CCTATGCTTTTGTGGCATATAATTTGTCATTCGCTTCGCTCTATAGCCGAAAGCGAAAGCTCTTTATTCGCACCAGTTCAGCTGGTGGTTTAATAACATTAAAGTTTGCATACAAGAAAAGCACCGTTCCCGCCGAACGTTGTGGCAGAAACGGTGCTTTTTATGATTGTTGAAAACCGTGGGTAGGCATCTATGACGCGACAGCCTACCGTGTCCGCCGTGGCGTGGCATTGCCGGGCGCAGGGAGGAAGCCTGTACAACAACGTCGTTGTCGCTCAGCTAAAAGGGCCCGTCTCCATTATTGTCTGCACCGCAACGGGCGGTCACGTACATTTGTATACGTGCCCGCCCGTTGCGGCTTGGTTTTGCACATCTGAATTTTTACGAAAGCTGAGTTTGCGTGCTTAAATAAGGCCTGTCAACGGTCTGGCTAACAGCGCGACGTTGCAGGGCTTTCCGGCCGGAAGCTCATGCCTACCCTGCCCTTGTGCCGGTAAAGCGATACTGCGATGGATTACATCAGTTCCCGTTCGATCAGCTTGGACAGGGAATAAACGTCGCGATCCATTTCCCGCTGGTCGGGGCCTTCGATCATCACGCGCACGAGCGGTTCGGTACCGCTGGCGCGTACCACCAGCCGCCCCTTGCCGCTGTATTTGGTTTCCAGATCCTTGATCTTCTGGACGATTTTCACGTTCTGGTCGAAATCGAATTTTTTGCTGTCCGGCACATGCGCGGCAAACTGGCTTTGCGGCATCACCTGCATAACGCCCGAAAGCTCGCTCAGGGGCGCGCTGCTTTCCACCATGGCGGTCATTACCTGCACGGCGGTAATCAGGCCGTCGCCGGTGGTGTTGTAATCCAGCATGATCACATGGCCGCTCTGCTCGCCGCCCAGCGCGTAGCCGTCCGCGCGCATTTTTTCCAGCACGTAGCGGTCGCCCACCTTGGTCTTTTCCATTTTAATGCCGTTTTTCTTCATGGCGATTTCGAGGCCCATATTGCTCATCACGGTTGCGACGAGCGTATTCTGGCGTAGGGTGCCCTTGTTTTTCATATATACGGCCAACAGTGCCATCACCTGATCGCCGTTGGTAACCTGGCCCCGCTCGTCCGCGGCGATCAGCCGGTCGGCGTCGCCGTCGAATGCGAAGCCCACATCCGCGCCCAACTCGCGCACCAGCTCACACAGTCGCTGCGGGTGGGTGGAGCCGCAATTGTCGTTGATGTTGGTGCCGTCCGGCTCGTGGTAGTAGCAGCTCACCTGCGCGCCAAGCTCCCGGAACACCAGCGGGGCGACCTCGTAGCTGGCGCCCTGCGCGCAGTCCAGCACCACATGCAACCCATCCAGACGGACGTTGGTGGTGCTTTTAACGAAATCCACATACCGGCGCGCGGCGTTGCGCTGGCGCACGGGGCGGCCCACGCGCTCGCCGACGGGCATTTCAAACTCCGCGGGCAGACCGCTTACGACGATCTCCTCAATTTTATCCTCGATGGCGTCGGGCAGCTTGTAGCCGTTTTTATCGAAAAACTTAATGCCGTTGTATTCCACCGTGTTGTGGCTGGCACTGATCACCGCGCCGGCGTCCGCCTCGTAGTAGCGGGTGAGGTAAGCGATGGCGGGTGTGGGCATCACTTCGATCAGCACGGCGCGCGCGCCTACGCTGCAAATGCCCGCGACCAGCGCGCTTTCCAGCATTTCGCCGCTGATGCGCGTATCCCGCCCGACGAGGATGGTGGGGCGGTGAACGTCGCTGGCGAGCACGGACGCGCTTGCCTGCCCCAGCTTAAAGGCCATATCGCAGGTTAATTCCGTATTGGCGATGCCGCGTACGCCGTCGGTACCGAACAATCGAGCCATCAAAAATCTCTCCTCATTTATATAATATTTGTTTTAGGTTTCTATGGGCGTCATTCATTTTCCGCCGGGCGTGCCGAAAAGCGGACTGTATAATCTTTTGCTGATTACAGTATACCGCCGTTGCGCGCTCTTTTCAAGCCGGAAGGGCGGTGCGCGGCGGGCGGCGGGAGCCGTGCGAGCGGGCCGCGTTTCAGAAACGGTTGATTCGTGCGCAGGCATCCCTGTTATGGCGTAGAGATAAATGCAGATTTGTGGGCGCGTATGGATCTGCGCACCCTGCGGGGTGCCCGCTCAGCGGCGCTGCACCTGCTCAATCAGTTCCAATATAGCGTCGGTGCCGTCTTTGACGGGGTAAGCGGAAACCGCCGCGCGAAGCTCTTCCCGGTCTTTGAGTAGATTCAAAATCGCTTCGGTCATGGTTTCGCGGTTCATGTCTTCCTGTTTCAGCACGCGGGCCAGCCCGCGCTTGCGGTAACTTTCGGCGTTCTGGATCTGGTCGCCCCGGCTTGCGCCCAGCGGATAGGGCACCAGCAGCATGGGTTTGCTAAGCGCCAGCAGCTCGCTGAGCGTATTGCTGCCCGCCCGGCTCAGCACGATGTCCGCGGCGGCCAGCGCGTCGGCCATTTCATCACCCAGAAATTCAAACTGGCTGTAACCGGGCAGGTCGGCAAGGCGTTCGTCCCGGTTGCCGCGCCCGCATAGATGAAGAATGTCCATGTGGGGTAGCAGATCGGGCAGACATTCGCGCAGGCACTGGTTCACACTCTGCGCGCCGAGGCTGCCCCCGGTCATCAGCAGCACGGGCTTTCCGCCGGTAAACCCGGCCATGGCAAGCCCTTTCTCCCGGCTGCCCTGAAACAGCTCGGGTCGGAGGGGCGTGCCCGTCATGACGGATTTTTGGCACATATTGTCCGCGCATTCCTGAAAGGTGGTGGCGACGCGATCCACAAACCGTGCGCTGATACGGTTGGCCAGCCCTGGCGTGAGATCGCTTTCGTGGCAGATGGAGGGCACGCGCGCGAGCCTTGCGCCGATCACTACGGGAACGCTTACGAACCCGCCTTTGGAAAAGCATACGTCCGGCTTCAGCCTGCGCATCAGGAGAACCGAGGTTACGGCCCCGTGCAGCACCCGGAAGGGATCGGTGAAGTTTTGGAGGCTGAAATAGCGGCGAAGCTTGCCGCTTTTCACCACGTGGTAGGTAACGCCGGGAATTTTGGCGATCATCTCATGCTCGATGCCGTTTTGGGTGCCGATGTAGTGGATTTCGTATCCGGCGTCCTTCAGGCGGGGAATCAGGCTCAAATGCGGCGTTACATGGCCGGCTGTGCCCCCGCCCGTTAAAACGATGCGCTTCATGGGTCGCGCTCCTTATTGTTTTAATCCTGTTTCAAATATGCCGCCCGGGCTTGCCCGGCCGCGCCGCCGGGGTTGAAACGCGCGCCCGGACGTCCATACAGTATACACGAAACAGGCGCGGAACGCCAGCCGCCCGGCTTGCATTCCGGGGAGGCGCGCGGTATACTGGCACGGTAAAACCTTTCAACGGCAGACGTTGGTTTAATTATTGCGCGCAGGCTGTGAGGCGGCGGGCGCAGAGGTTTTTTCGACAAAGCTTTATCAAAACGCAGTACAGGGAGGACGGCCTTATGAAATATGTGTTGGTCATCGGGGACGGCATGGCGGATACGGCGCTTGCGGAGCTGAACGGGCAAACCCCGCTGGAATCGCTCACTTTGCCGTCATTCAACCGTGTGGCGGGCTGCTTTTGCGGGCGCGCGCTCACCGTGCCGGAAGGACTTGCGCCGGGCAGCGACACCGCCATCCTGAGCATTTTCGGCAACGACCCCCGCGTGTGCTACACCGGCCGCAGCGTGCTGGAAGCGGCGGGCATGGGCATTACCCTGCCGGAAAACGGCATCAGCTTCCGTGTGAATTTATGCGCGGTGGAAGATATGGCCGGCGGGCTGGTTATCCACAGCCACAACGGCGGCAACGTACACGGCACGGAAGCCGAAACCCTGATGAACGACCTGATCGCCAACCCCGCCTTTGCCGAAAAAATGAAGGCCGCGGGGCTGACCATCCATGTTACCGATACGTTCCGCCACATCGGCGTTATGGTGAGCCCGGCGCGCGATTTGCAGGCCGTAAAGCTGACCGAACCGCACAACGTGCTGGAGCAGCCGGTGTCGCTGAACCTGCCCCGGATGGACGCCGACACGGACGACCAGTCCGTACGGAAAATGTGCGCCGACGTGCGCGGGCTGATGCTTGCCAGCTATGAGTTTTTGAAAAACCACCCGATCA
>JAQUXV010000279.1 GCA_028692205.1 Eubacteriales bacterium | reverse complement strand
AATTTAACGCCTGTGGCGATAATCAGCGCCAGCAGCAGGGAAAACGGGAGCTGAATCAGCAGCGAAACCGCCGCGTACAGGAAGGAATGCCCCGCCGTTCTCCAAAAGGTGCTGGTTTTACCGAAAAAGAGTTTCGCGTAGTTAGCGAACCCGACGAAGGTTCCCTGGCCGATGCCGTCCCATTTCAACAGGCTGTAGTAAAAGGAGATGCCGATTGGGATAATGACGATGCAGAGGAACAGGATCAGGGCGGGCAATAAAAAAAGCAGGATCGCCCGTTTATCGGATAGTACTTTCTGCACGGCTCTCCCTCCTTTCAAGTGGTATTGCGCCGGTAGTGCAGGCCTGCCGGACGGTGGCGGAGATTAGCGTTTTGATAAACGGGGCGGCAGGTGTTTCGCCTGCCGCCCCGCTGCGGTGTTGGCAGTTGTTATTCTCCGGTGATGATGGTTTGCAGTTTCTCGCAGTATGTATCCACGTCGATATCACGGGCGAGAAGCTCCAGCACGGTATCCATCAGGAACTCGCTGTCCTCGCCTTCCAGCGCCGTGTTGCCCCAAAGCAGGAAGCAGCTGGCATGGTTGGTGAGGTCCACGATGCTCTGGATTAACGGATCAACATTGCTGGTGTCCACACTGCTGTCCAATTTCCAGGTGGGCATTCCGGCGCCGGCGAGGTAGGCGTTTTTGGAATGGTTTTCGGCCAGGAACTGGCAAAGCGTGTAAGCTTCCTGCGGGTGAGCGGTGTTTGCGCTGACGCAGAATTCTTCCGCGGCACCGCCCATAAAGTCCGTAATCTGGCCTTTGCCGCCCTCAATAGTGGGGAAGGCAACCGCCTTGATCTTGCCGCTGACGGCCGGGGAAGCGGAGCAGTTTGCGGCCGTCCAGTTGCCGTTGACGTACATCGGGATTTCGCCGTTGTAGAAGGGCACTTCGCTCTCGTCACGGGTGAGGGCGACCGCGTCCACGGGGAACGCGCCGGCTTCGATCAGCTCGTTGTACTTTTCAGCCGCCAGCTTCATGCCGTCGGATACGAAGCTGCCGTTCTCGGTCTTATAGAACGCGTCGTAGCTTTCCTGATAGCCCGCCGCGCGCAGCGTAATCAGATCGGTGTACATGCAGGTGGGCCAGCGGTCTTTGCCGCCCAGCGCCATGGGCACAAGGCCCGCGTCTTTGAAGGTTTTTACGGCGGTCATCAGCTCACCCCAGGTTTCGGGGATTTTGACGCCGTACTGGTCGAACAGATCGGTGTTGCAGTAGAGCACGGAGCAGGCCAGCGTGTAGGGCAGGCCGTATACCTTGCCGTCGAAGGTCATATTGGCGAGGGTGCCTTCCACAATGCGGCTGCGGGTAGCATCGTCCAGATAATCGTCCAGGGCGAGCACCTTGCCGGCGTCCACAAAGCTCTTGAGCAGGCCCCCGGCATTGTAGTAAAACACGTCGGGCGCTTCGTTGGCGGCCACGGCGGTTTTAATCTTAGTGCGGTATGCTTCAGCCTCGCTCATATCCAGCTCGACTTTAATGTTCGGGTAGGCCGCCTCGAATTCCTCAATCGTCTTGAGGAAGGGCGCTTTGTTGCTCTCGCTGTCGGAAGACCAGATCGACCACAACGTCAGGGTCACCTGTTCTTCTGCCGTTGCCGTCAGGGGCAGGCAGCCAATCAGCATCAGCGCCGCCGTAAGCAGCGAGACCCATTTGAGCCATTTCTTCATGGTGTTTCCTCCTTTAATTTTCAGGCATCTCTCGCCCGTTCTGATATTATTATAGCGGCAACGATCTTCCGTATGGAACGGAAGATCGTTGCAGAAAATACTGAAATTTTTACTTTTTACAATGTTCCTGTCGATATTCCCGCACCGTCAGCCCGGTGTATTTTTTGAAGCACGCGCCAAAATACTTACCGTCGGGAATGCCGACCTTCTCGCCGATTTCATACCCGCACAGCGCGGTTGTTTTCAGCAATCGCCGCGCTTCCTCCATACGCAGACGGGTAAGGGCTTCCACGAAGGATTCGCCCGTATCTTCGTGAAAGGCGCGGCTAATATAGCTGGGGTTCAGGTACAGCCGCTCCGCGACGGTTTGCAGCGATAGCTCGGGATCGCGATAGTTTTGATACAGGCAATCAACCACGTCGCGAACCGCTTTGCGGCTTTGCGCACCCAGAAGTGTTTCCGGGCTGATTTTCCGGATAATGGCGCGCAGCGCCTTTTCCAGCTGCTCCTCATTGACGGGTTTCAGCAGATAATCGCTCACGCCCAAACGCAGGCACTGCTGCACGTAGCGGAACGTGTCGTGCCCGCTGATAACCACGATATACAGCTCCGGGGCAATGTCCATTACCTGCTCCGCCAGTTCCACCCCGCTGATGCCGGACATGCAGATATCCAAAAGCAGAATATCCGGTTTCAGAAAGGGAATCCGTTCCAACGCCTCCTCACCGGAACCGGCTTCGGCAACAATTTCAATTCCGAGCGCTTCCCAGTCGAGGCTTGCGCGGATCAGCGCTCGTACAAGCGGTTCGTCATCCACGATCATCAGACGAATCTTTCTCACGGTTTCTTTCTCCTTATCAATCCTGCCGGGGAATCAAAAGCGTCATCCGGGTGCCCGCGGCGACGCCATATTCAATCGACAGCACGTGATCCTGCTGGTAGAACAGCCGTAGCCGGTCGATTGTGCCCTGCAGGCCGAAACGATCCGCAAGGGTGGCGCTCTCGTCAAAAACGCGCTTTACGGTTTCCGGGTCGATGCCCACGCCGTCGTCGGCCACGCGCACATAAATCAGGTTCGCGTCGCCCCAGACCTTCAATTCTATCGTGCCCCGGTTGCCCCGCGGGCGTATGCCGTGGTACAGCGCGTTTTCCACCAGCGGCTGCAAAACCAGCTTGGGGATTTTTACGTCGCAAACCGTATCGTCCACATCATAAACGGTTTGAATGTCCGCATAACGGATTTGCTGAATATCCATATAACTGCGCACCATATGGATTTCCTCGCGAAGGGTAATCACATTGCAGCCGTTGTTGATGCTGTTGCGGTAAAACTCTCCCAGATTTCGCAATAGACGGTTCACATCCGCGGCGCGCCCCGTCATCACCAGGCCGCGCGCGGTGTCGATGGTGTTGTAGAGAAAGTGCGGGTTAATCTGCGCCTGAAGCGCGTGGAACTCCGCCTGTCGCTTGCGCTCGCTCTCATCCTCAATGCGCTTAAAGAGTACCTCGATTTGATCCACCATCCGGTTGTACGTATCCTTCAGCACGCCGATTTCGCCGCTGGCCTCCGGCATGTCCACAGGCTGCGGATGATGCGCATTTTCCGTGAGCCGCATGGCGTTAGTCAGGTGTTGAATCGGTTTTGCAACCAACCGGGTAATAATCAGCGTTCCGAAAAAGATCAGCAGCGCTTCCATGATTAAGAGAAGCACAAAAAGGTTACGGGCGCCTGCAAACCCCTGTATTTCACCCGTATACGGCAGGGCGACAATCACGTGCCAGGGCGCTTTTTCCGTCTCCATGGAAGAATAGGAGATGTGCGTTTCATCCTTCACCGGGAGGCCGACCGCCGTTCGCCCGGCTGCGAGCAGGGTTTCCCGCTGCTCCCCGGAGAGCGCTTCGTAATGCTTCTGCTCCCGCGAAAAAAGCGGGCGGCCATTCTCATCTATAATGGAAACCTCGGCGTTATACTGCTGTTCGAAATCTTCAAAGGTGCTGATAAAATAATCTTCCCGAAGATTGAGCATCACCGCGCCGATCATGCTGGTCGGCTGCTCAATGTTATAAACCAGCCGAATCATGGAGATTACATTCTGGTTGCCGAAAAGCTTACCCGCCTCGCCGCCGTTCAGACGCAGAATATAATACCCGCTCATGGCCAACGCGTCCGGGTACCAGGGCGCATCCTCCAACTTCTGAAAGGAGAAGGTATGAAGCGTGTAGTTGTCCATGCCATAGCGCTGGGCTTGCGTGTTGAACAGATAGACCCCAGCGGTGTAAGGCTGGAGGTTGGTAATGCTGGCGATTAGCGGGCGAAGCACCTGCATGACGGCGGGGGAATTGAAGCTTTTTTTGTCTACCAGAATTTCCTGCACGCTGCCGTTGGTCATGATCATTTTGGTGACATAGTTCGCGTTCACCAGCATCGAATCGATATTATTGGTGATCAGCTGTGTGTTTTGCAGCGCGATACG
>JAQUXV010000278.1 GCA_028692205.1 Eubacteriales bacterium | reverse complement strand
AATCTTCAATGCTCTGTTTTTCCGCGGAGGAAAGCATGGAAGTGTCCAAATCGCTGAGGGTCGCTTCCACCGCTTCGGCGGCGTTTGCGGCGTTGGGTTTTACGCCCGTCTTTTCCAGCGCGGCGACGGCTTCGTCCAGATCGGCTTTATCTTTCGCCATCGAGTCGGGATTAATCGTGAGCACGGGTACCGTCGCGTTCGCGGCGGCTTCGGGGGTCTGGTTGGATTCGGTCATGGGGGATCCTCCTTCTATCGGTCGTTTCGGAAAGCGATCGCTTATTCCTGTTTTTGTTCGGCCTGCGCGGCAGCCTGTCCGCCCAGATCCAGCACCGGGGCCTGCGGGGCGTGGGCCTGCGCCTGTTCCACAGCGCTTTGCACCTGTTTGGCTACGTCGGTGGTTTTGCCCGTGTGCCACTGGGCGGGGTCGTACGCCTCCTGCACGGGGGCGGCGCTTGTGCGCGCGGCGGCTTCACGCTCCACCCGGTCGTTCAGGGCGGCGGCCTTTTTCGCCTGCTCGGCGGCAAGGTGCAGGTCGCTCTCGGTCAGCCCGTCACGCTTCAGCATCTGCTCCAGCACGTCGATATCGGTGGTAATGTCCAGCATATCGTCCTGATAGAGGTTATTCAGCAGCTTCCGGCAGCCCTTGATGACGATGCCCAGCGCCTCGTCGATACGGTTGCGGGCGGCTTCGGCCTCGGCCCCGCGAACGTTGTTTTCGCCAAGCGTACGATACGCCTTGACCATCTTCAGCGTCGTGGGCAGGTAATAGTCCATAAACTTGCGGATCTGGGACGCTTTGGCGGGCTTGTCGTACACGGCGCGGAAAATATCGCCGCACAGGGTTTCCAGCTCCTGCAGTTTGCCGGTCAGCCCCTCGTCGGGAATTTTCTTGTTCTCGGCGCGAATCTGGCCGATCATCTCTCGGCCCTTTTGCAGCAGGGCGTCCACTTCGGGGTTGCCCGTATCTTTGGATACCTTCTCCAAGCTTTCGGGCATCGCGTCCTGCTTGTTATGCGTAGTCAGGTCCAGCCCCGAGCCCATCACGCGGATGATGGTGGCGATCAGCCCGGACAAAATCAGCCCCAGCAGCAGCCTGCCCAGACTCGCGGGATGAAAAAGCAGCGAATACAGCGCGAACGTCACGCCAAACGCGACGATCCCCGCGCCCACACCCTTGGTGTTTCTCGTTTTCTTAGGCCGTTTGCTCATAGGCTAACATCAATTTCCTTTCACCGGCGAAAACCGTTTGCTAATTGCTTCCAACACGGGTTATTATAGCATAACCGGCATTGTCTTACAAAGAAAATACGCTTGAAACCAGCTAAAGAGCGCCTGAAAGCAGCATTAGAAAATCATGAGAAAAGGTCCTGCGCCCGTTCCCAAGCGCAAGCGTGCAGCCCCCCGGGAGCCTCGGGCTTCCCGCCGGACCGGACCGGGCCCATGCGCGCCGCCGGGTGCGCCGAAAGCTTGCCGCGTCTGCTTTCTCCTGTGGGCTTCCGTTCAGCGCACGTCCACCGCACAGCCTTCGGCTCCCTCGGTCCATGTGCCCGCCTGATCCCGCAGGAAGACGCGCACTTTTCCGGTATAGGCGCTTTCCATATCCACGGTAATTTTCCAGAGCAGGCCGTCCCCCTGCGCGGAGTGCGTCGCGTTGATGTGTAAAAGCCGGTCGCTATCGTCCATCAGTCGAACGGCGGTGGTAACGGCGTTGGTTTCCAGGGTAAAGGTAAGGGTGGCGGGCACTGCGGCCTCGGCCGGGGTTACGGCCGCGCTTCGCAGCGACGCGGCGGGCGAAGCCTGCGCGGGCGCGATGGTCGGCGCGGCTCCGCCGGGCGTGCCGGTTGCCGATTCAAAAACCGATGGCAGTTCCGCGTTCACGGCGTTTTGCTGCGAAGCGGTATCCCCGTTGCGCCCAAAAAGGCCTGTAAAATAGGCGGTCAGCGCCAGAGCCAGCACCACGCAGACCGCAAGCAGCATGATTTTCCCACGGTTGCTCCCATGCCGGGGTGTGCGTGGCGCGCGGTCATCAGGCTCCTCCGGCATTGCGGAAGCCTGCGGCACAGCATACGTACGCGCACCATTTTGCGCCGGGGAGGGTGCTTCACGCCGCGGGTCCACGCCGAGCGTCGGCACGGGCGGAAGCGACGCGTCGCCACGGCGGGCATGGGAAGGCGCTTCCGCAGTTGCCGGGCGAACCGTGGCAGGCGGCATATGAGCCGAAGCCGAAACCGACGGTTGTGCAACAGGTGGCTTGCGTAACGAGGCTGAAACCGGCGGTTGTACAACAGGTAGCTTGCGAATCGCAGCCGAAACCGGCGGCTGCGCGGCAAGCCTTTCGACGGTTCTATCGGTATATGGGCCGGGCGCGGCTGCTGTGGGACGCGCGCCCGTATTCTGCGCAGCCAAAGGTTTGCGCACTGACGGTTCCCTTTGCGGCCCCGCGCCGGGCATGGGCCGGGGCGGCTGTAGCGCCGGGAACTGTGCGGTTCCGTTGGCATCCGAACCCGCTTCGCGATCCATATAGGCGGCGGCGCGCCGTCTACGCGCCGGGGGCGGCGTTTGCGCGGCATTCTCCTCCGCCCCGCCGATGCCGGTCGGCAATGAAGCGGTCATCGGCATGGGCCGCGGCCTGTCCGGCTGTATTGGCCGGTTCTGCAGCGGCGGTTCGCCGGTTCGGGTATAGGGCCTCATATCGGCGGGGGTTTCCCGGGGCGGCTTTATCGGGCTGCCTTCTTTCGGCTGCCCAAAAGCGGTGTTACCGCCTTTTGTTTTTTGCTCCATGTTGTTTTCCCTTCCGGCGGCACTTCCGCCTCCCCCTATTATAGACGATCTGCGCCGTTTGATAAACCACCGATCACGGCAAACTGCCCGCTCCATTGTAAAAGATCGGTGAACTTTGCCAAGGGCACAGGCTGCCGCGCCCGTTTTTGCCGTTATCCAAACCGATTATTGAACCTCCGCTTCCATCTATATGTACCATATGTCCTATTTGTGGCTAACTGTTCCTAACCCTTTGATTTTCCTTGTTTTCCATCGGTTTTTACCGCTGGTTTTTTACAATGAAAACTTGAAGCCTTTCACATAAATGTTATAATAATGGGTAGGAAAAGGTTTGCTTTACAATCCGTCCCGATCGGTTGCCAAACGGGATTTTAAGGAGAAAAAGAATGCGGATCTGGAAGACACTTCTTGCATTAACCCTATGCGTCCTGCTTTCTGTGCAGGGCGTTGCAGGCGCGTTTGCCGAAGAAAGCGCGGCTTCTTCCGCTGTTATTGAAAGCGCGACCCCGGCCCCCGCCGCCACGCCGACCGCCGTACCCACGGCAACCCCCTCGCCGACCGCGACGCCCTCGCCAACGCCAACGTCCGAACCCACCGAAGTGCCGACCGCCGTGCCCACCGTGGCGCCAACCGTAACGTCGGCCATGGCGCTATCCGCAGCGGAAGCCGCTGCTTCGCCCACAGAATCCGCCACGCCTACCGAGGAACCCACCGCAGCGCCGACACCCCCACCCACCGCGACACCTGCGCCCACCGCAACGCCGACTGACGAGCCAACGGCCTCAACTGCCCCGGAATCTTCCGAAACCCCATCGGTCGAGCCGTCCGTTTCTCCTTCGATAGAGCCATCCGTGTCGCCGGAGGTTGAGCCATCCGTTTCCCCCTCGGTCGAGCCGTCCGAATCACCGGAGGTTTCCGAAAGCCCCGTTCCCAGCGAGACGCCTGCCACCCTTACGCTTACAAGCGATGCAACCCAGCTCGTCATCGGCGATACGCTGGCCCTTACCCTCCGCGTAACGCCCGAGGATGCGGCGCTGACCGTCACATTCATAAGCAGTGATAAAACGATTGCCACAGTGGACGAAACCGGCCTTGTGACCGCGCTTGCCGAAGGCGAAGTCACGATTACCGCCTCCGCCGAAGGCGCGGAAGACGCTTCCGTTACGCTGACCGTTTTGCCCGCCGTTACCCTTTCGCTCGCCGGCAATGCCGCCCGTCTCATGGTGGGCGATACCCTCGCCCTCGCCCTGACCGTAACCCCCGCAAACCGGGCTGTGGCGGCTGCCTTTTTCAGCAGCGACGAAGCGGTCGCCACGGTGGACGGAACCGGCCTTGTGACCGCGCTTGCCGAAGGCGAAGTCACAATTACCGCCTCCGCCGAGGGCATCGAACCCGCATCTCTTTTGC
>JAQUXV010000277.1 GCA_028692205.1 Eubacteriales bacterium | reverse complement strand
TTTTTTTGTCTACCAGAATTTCCTGCACGCTGCCGTTGGTCATGATCATTTTGGTGACATAGTTCGCGTTCACCAGCATCGAATCGATATTATTGGTGATCAGCTGTGTGTTTTGCAGCGCGATACGATCGAACTCGTCATAGCGAAGGCTGTTCTGCTCGGCGTTGAAAAGAAGGAACATCAGCCCTGTGGTAAAAAGCAGCAACAGCGAAAACATCGCGATGATTTTTACCGAGAGGCGGCAGCTTCGAAAGTATTCCGGTATCGCCCGCATCATTCATTTTCACCCCGCATGCCGCCGCCGGGCGGTGAAGACCCGGCGGCGGCTACTGATATTGAGTTGATTATATCATACCATTGGAGGAACGTGCCATTGTGACGGCGGTAAAAACATGAAGGAGGTTGATTGACAAAGTCTGCTGAAGGCAATACAATATTCATATCCATAATATTCGATTTAATGGGGCGAGGGTATGGCGGAGAATTACGGGCAGAACACGAAGGTATTCAAAGCCTTCTGCGATGAGAAAAGGCTTCGGATTCTGGAATTGCTGCAGGATGGGGAAAAGTGTGCCTGTGTGCTAATGGAGGCGCTGGATATTCCGCAGTCCTCGCTGAGCTACCATATGAAGGTGCTTTGCGAGTCCGGTATCGTTGTCGGCAGGCAGAGCGGGAAGTGGACGCATTATCACATTTGCGAGCTGGGAAGCAAAAGGGCGCAGGAACTGCTTGGGCAGCTGACCGAAACCAGAGAACCGGAACAGGAGAATGCCTGCGAGTGTTCCGCCGACTGCCCAAAAGCCGACGACTGACGGAGCGCCGTTGTACACCCGGGGCAAACGACGACAGATAAAAGGGGAAGTGTACGATGCGAATTATCATCATCGGCGCGGTGGCGGCGGGCACGTCCGCGGCCGCCAAAGCACGGCGCAACGACGAGGATGCCGAGATCGTCGTCTATGAGCGGGACGGCGATATATCCTACTCCGGATGCGGTATGCCCTATTATCTGGGAGGCGTTGTGAAGAACGCGGACGAGCTTACCCCGCGCGACCCTGCGTTTTTCCGGCAAAAGTATAATGTGGAAATTCATGCTCGCCATGAAGTTGCGGCAATTTACCCCGCCGCGCATACCGTGGAGGTGCGCAATCTGGAAACGGGCGCAGCTTTCACCGACCATTATGACAGGCTGGTTATCGCCACCGGCGCAAAGCCGTTCGTACCGCCCATCACGGGCCGGGAGCGGGCGTTTACCCTGCGCAGCATTGAAGATATGCGGCGTATCGAAGCCTTTTTGGAAACCCGGAAACCGAAAACCGCGGCCATCATCGGCACGGGATTTATTGGGTTGGAAGTGTGTGAAAACCTGCAAAAAAGGGGAATAGCGGTTACCCTGCTGGAAAAGCTTTCGCAGGTTACTCCGGGGCTGGACCCCGATATGGCGGCGCATGTACAGACGCACCTTGAAAGCAACGGCGTAACCGTATGGACGGGCGTGAGCGTGCAGGAGATTACGGACAACGGCGTACGCCTTGCGGACGGGCGAACCGCGCGCGCCGAACTGGCGCTGATCGCCACGGGGGTACGGCCCAATACGGCGCTGGCAGCTTCGACGGGCATCGAGTTGGGGGAGACGGGCGCGATTCGCGTGGACATGCGGATGCGCACCAATATCCCGGATGTCTATGCCTGCGGGGACTGTGTGGAGCTGCCGCATCTGGTGACGGGCAGGCCCGTGTACCGACCGCTGGGTTCCACCGCCAACAAAACGGGGCGCATCGCCGGGGATAGCCTGACGGGCGGCGATCTGGCGTTTCGCGGTATTCTGGGTACGGGAATTTTCCGTGTCTTTGAGATGACGGTGGCGCAGACGGGCCTGACCGAGCGCGAGGCGCTGGCGGCGGGATACGACATTGCAATCTGCCATAATATCAAGCCGGACAGGCCGACGTACCTCGGCGGGCAGGAAATGGTAATCAAGGGGATTGCGGACCGGGTAACCGGGAGAATGCTCGGCGCGCAGATTGTTGGCGGCAGGGGCGTGGATAAACGGATCGACGTGCTTGCGACCGCCATCACCTTCGGCGCGACAGCGGAGGATTTGTTCCATCTGGACTTGGCGTACGCGCCGCCGTTTTCCACCACCAAGGACCCCGTTATGTACACCGGCATGATCCTCGAAAACGCGATCCACCGCGGGCGGCCACTGATGACCGCGGAAGAACTCGACCGGTTGGCAGCTTCCGGGAAGCCCTTTACGGTGGTGGATGCCCGGGTACCCGCACAGTATGAAAAAAGCCGTGTGCCGGGCGCTGTGAACATCCCGCACGAGCGGATTCGGGCGGCGGCAAAAACGCTGAATCCGGATCAAACGATCATAACGTACTGCAACAAAGGCACTACCGGCAATGCCGCGCAGAACATCCTGCTGGGAAAGGGGTTCAAACGCGTTTATAACCTTTCCGGCGGCGAGAAGCAGTATCGGGTAACGCACCGAGGAAAAAAGCAGGAAGATTTTTCGTAGCTCCAAAAGACGCTTGTGAGCGGGCGTATCACCGAAGCTGTATTCACAAAAAGAACAACCCGAAGGCTTTTATGCCTTCGGGTTGCTGCGTATGAGCGAAAAAGGGCCGGTACGGTAACCAATCGGCGGACAGCGCATAGGGTGCTGCTTGATCAGGCGGAATCGCCGGTCGGGTTCCGGCGGTCAATCCGTACAAACACAAGGGATAAAAAGACGTCTTCGCCCGGCTCAAACCGTGTGATGCCGCCGTATTTTTCAACCACGGTGCGAATCGACCGAATCCCCATGCCCTCGCCGGGATGCTTGCTGGAAAGGAAAGCGCCGTTGAACTCGTTTACTTCTCCGGCGTAACAGTTTTCGCAGGTGATTCGCAGCCCGCCCTGGCCCAGACTGCCCTGAAGCCGAAGTGTTTTTTCGCCTTTGCGGACACGCGAACAGGCCTCAACCGCGTTCTCCAGCAGATTGCCGACGATGATGCACAAATCAATTTCCTGCAGCACTCCCGTATCCGAGGGAATTTGAAGCTGCACATCCGCAGCAATTCCCTGTCCGCGCGCTGTGGCTACGTAGTGGGCGGCGACTGCGTTCACCGCTGGGTTTTCGCACAGCCGAAGTTCCGGGTTCCCCGGCAGCGCATCGGTCAGCTCGCTCAGGTACCGTTCCAGCTGTTGGCTTTCGGAACGGCGGTTCAGATCCCGAAGCACTGTCAGCTGATGCCGCAGGTCGTGCCGTTGCCTGCGAACCTCCAAATCGGCCCGGGTCATGCTTTCGTATTGTCGTTTATACAAAATCAACAGTTGGCCTGCCTGCTCCATTTCCTGTTCCAGATAGGCTTTTTCCGCTCCAGCGAGCATCGAGGCCCGAACGTAATGCCCGCCCGCGATGCCCAGCGCGATTACGAAAGCCAGCACGCCAAGTTGGAAGAAAAGCGTAAAATAGTTGATAAAGTGCAGCCAGTAGTTCAATACTTCGATCACGACAGCCGCCGACAGCAGCAGCACAGCCGGGCCGAACTGACGGGAAGCAGGATTGTGGTGATGAACGGATTCCCAAATAAGGCATACGGCAAATGTGACAAAGCCTGTGGCCGCGAGCAGGTGAAACCAGTATAGGCTGAGGGTAAAATCCATAACCCCGGTGAGCTGCAAAAGGATAGCCGCTATCAGCGATACATAGTTGACTGCCAGCATGGCAACCAGCGGCCCGGGGTTGCGCGGCTGCAAAATCAGCAGCCCGAAGTTCAGAAAGGTGAGCGTTGTGCAGAACAAGCCCAAATAGGCCATGTGGTAAAGCAGCGTCGGATAGGGAATGAAGTATGCGGATAAATCGCACTCTCCAAGGCCCCACACGCCGGTGGCGAGCGAAAATAAGCCCAGCCATAAAAAGGCTCTGCCGGACGCCACCTTGCGAAGAAAAGCAATGGAAAGCAGCAATATCAACACGCCCAGAAAGGTCAACAGCAACGAAAATAAAAAGGAGAAGCCGTCCGTAATGAACGAACGGGAGAAGAGCCCCATGCGGTCGCCCAAATACACCCGGGGCAGCGAAAGCTCGCCGCGCTGGGTCGGCGACTGATACACAAGCCGAAGGGCGATATCGCCGCCTGCTTCCGGAAGGCTGACGATACCCATAATGGTCGGCGGATCGTTCATCATCTCCGGGTAAG
>JAQUXV010000276.1 GCA_028692205.1 Eubacteriales bacterium | reverse complement strand
CGGTTCGCGATCAGAACCAGCCTCGCAATCGCATACGCCCCGCCCAGAATCACCGCAAACCAGAGAACCGATTCGTATACAGGCTGCGTTGTAACATGCAGGAACGGATAAGGCCCGTCCAACACGCCTACAAGATTCAGCGCGATTGCCGCCGCCGCATAGATGGCGGTCGGCGCAAGCGCGACGAGAGCGTATTTCCTTGCCGGGCTGGGTGC
Organism: Eubacteriales bacterium; assembly: GCA_028692205.1. The sequence continues at coordinate 3,975 of JAQUXV010000276.1, read as the reverse complement.
AGGTTCCAAAACAACGAATGAAAACAGCATTAAAACCGGGCACAGCAGATGATGGTACAGCATCGAACCCGACAGCAGCATGACGGTGTATCCGCCTTCCCCTTCCATTGGCGACAGCACGCAAACCACCACCACGAACGTTACAGCCAGGCAGCACGCCGCCATATAGTTGAACAGGCTCACCCATTTGGGAATACTCCCGTCTTTACCGTTCTTCAACAGGGCAAAAACCAGTGTCAGGCTGGCGGCCAGCGCCAGCAGATTGCTATCCTGCGTATAGAACTGAACCAGCGAAACGCCAAACGCCTGAACGCTCAACCGCAGTCCCTGCAGTTCCAACAATATAATAGCGGCATTCAGGATCAACAGGGCCGCTCTCCGCCCTCTATACCCCTTCAACGCTTGCATGGGCACCCTTCCTTTCCGGTTTCGTCGCATGGCGTAGCCGCGTTTTCCTTCGGATGCCTGACCATGGAACAGTCTATTTTCTCGCCGATACCCTGCATGTATTCGGCCCCCCAATCATACATGGCAAACAGAATCGAACGCAGGCTATCCCCCAGCTTCGTAAGGCTGTACTCCACTTTCGGCGGCACAACGGGGAATACGTTCCGGCCAATCAGCCCGTTTTGCTCCAGTTCGCGCAGTTGCTGGGTCAGCATTTTCGGCGTCGCCTGCGGGATCAGCTTATGCAGCTCGCCAAAACGAAGCGTGCGATCCAGCAGATGCCACAAAATCAGCGCTTTGTATTTCCCGCCGATCATTTTCAGCGTCGCGTCCACCGGGCAGTTTGTGCCCGTACAGCAATCCTGCATAAATATTTCTCCCTCCGTTTATGTCTCTTCATCAATATAGTACCTTTTTTGATAGTATAGCACAAAAAAGTGCGTACTTGCAATTGCAACTGTATACGGTACAATGATATCGGGAAGTTAGCAATGTCTAACATCAATTTCCCGGCATCGTAACCCGTACGAACGGATTCTCCTGTATAGCAGGAGCAGCCACAAGGCGGGCGGGCTTCAACACAAGAAAGACAGAAACCGCCGATTCCGTTTCACCCGTACGATTCCAGAGCGATGAGAAATCTCGCCCGGGCTAAGATACATCCGCAACCCATGGAAGGAGCTTTACCATGAACCAGACCGTATTCGACATTAAGGGCATGAGCTGTGCCGCGTGCGCCCAGGGAATCGAAAAAACGGTTCAACATATGGAGGGCGTTTCGCAGGCAAGCCTTAACTTCGCCGCCGAAAAGCTGTACGTTACCTTCGACCCCGCCGTTACCCGCGAGGACGCCTTTGTGGAGATCATTCACAAAATGGGCTACGAAGCCGTGCCGCAGACCGATGCGCAAACCGTTACCATTCCCGTAGGCGGGATGACCTGCGCCGCCTGTGTGCAGCGCGTGGAAAAAGCCATCCGAAAGGTGGACGGCGTCGAAAACGTATCCGTGAACCTTGCCACCGAAAAGGCGACCGTTACCTACCACCCGAAAACCGCTCGGCTGTCCGACATCCGTGAAAGCATCGAAAAAGCCGGTTATCAGGCGCTGACCGTACAGCCACAGGAGCAGGACAACCGTAAGCAAAAAGAACTTCGTACCATGTGGACCAAGTTCATTATCGCGGCGGTGTTCGCGCTTCCGTTGCTGTATATCGCTATGGCGCCGATGCTCGGCGGCCTGCCGTTTCCGCAGGCGCTTCTGCCGATGCGGTACCCGCTGCGTTACGCTCTGGTGGAGCTGCTGCTGGTACTGCCGGTAATCGCCGTTGGCTACCGCTTTTATACAGTAGGCTTCCGGTCCCTCTGGCAGCGAAGCCCCAACATGGATTCCCTGATTGCCGTCGGCACGACCGCCTCGATGGTCTACAGCCTTTACAACCTTTTCCGCATCGCCGCAGGTTATCCCGAGGCGGTGGAATCGCTCTACTTTGAGTCGGCGGGCGTTATCATCGCGCTGATTTTGCTGGGCAAGACGCTGGAGGCCGTATCCAAGGGCCGCACCGGCGAAGCGATTCGCAAGCTGATGGATCTGGCCCCTAAAACCGCCACCATCCTGCAAAACGGAAAAGAAAAAGAGATTCCCATCGCCGAGGTTGAGGTGGGCGATATCGTAGTGGTGAAACCCGGTTCAAAAATCCCCGTGGACGGCACGGTAGTCGACGGCCATACGGCGATGGACGAATCCATGCTCACCGGCGAAAGCCTGCCCGTGGAAAAACAAGCGGGCGACCCGGTATACGCCGCCACGCTCAACACCACCGGAAGCATCCGTTTCCGCGCCGAGAAAATCGGCGGAGATACGGCGCTTGCGCAGATTGTGAAACTGGTGGAGGACGCGCAGGGTGCGAAAGCCCCCATCGCGCGGATGGCGGACGTGGTGTCCGGCTACTTTGTCCCCGTGGTAATGGCTATCGCGCTGGCCGCTGGCCTTGCATGGTTCTTCGGTACCGGCGGCGACCTGAAGTTCGCGCTCACGATTTTCGTTTCCGTACTGGTTATTGCCTGCCCGTGCGCGTTAGGGCTGGCAACACCGACAGCAATCATGGTGGCTACGGGGCGCGGCGCGGAATACGGTATCCTGTTCAAAACCGGCACAGCGCTGGAAACCGCCCACAAAATTGATACCATCGTGTTTGATAAGACCGGCACATTAACCGAAGGCAAACCGGCGGTAACCGATTTGATCCCCGCGAAAAACTTTACGCATACTACGCTGTTGCAGCTGGCAGCTTCCGCCGAAAAGCCCTCCGAGCACCCGCTTGGACAAGCCATTGTCCTCGAAGCGGAGCGGAAAGGGCTGCCGCTTTCCGAAGCGAATACCTTCCGGGCGCTCACGGGGCGCGGCGTACAGGCCTGGATCGACGGTCGACAGATTCTGGTTGGCAATCAGGAGCTGATGGAGGAGCGGGGCATCTCCGTTTCCAATTGGGAGAAGGATGCAACCCGCATGGCGGGTGAAGGCAAAACCCCGATGTTCGTCGCCGCGGACGAGCAAGCCGCTGGCGTAATCGCCGTTGCGGATGTTGTGAAACCCGAAAGCCGCGAAGCGGTGGAACGCCTGAAACGCAAAGGGATTCAGGTTATCATGATGACGGGCGACAACCGCCGGACCGCCGAGACGATCGCGGCCCAGGTCGGCATCGACCATGTGCTGGCGGGGGTGCTGCCCCAGCATAAAGCCGGAGAGGTGAAGAAGCTTCAGCAGGAGGGGCGTAAAGTCGCCATGGTCGGCGACGGCATCAACGATGCTCCGGCGCTGGCACAGGCGGACATCGGCATCGCCATCGGTTCCGGCACGGATGTCGCAGTGGAAACCGGCGATATCGTGCTGATGCGTTCCAGGCTGACGGATGTGTCCACCGCCATCGAACTGAGCCGGAGAACCATCCGTAATATAAAACAAAACCTGTTCTGGGCGTTTGCGTACAACACCATCGGCATTCCCATTGCCGCGGGTGTGCTGCATCTATTCGGCGGCCCGCTGCTCAACCCCATTTTCGCCGCCGCCGCCATGAGTCTCAGCTCGGTCTCCGTGGTCACCAACGCGCTTCGCCTGAAGCGCTTCAAGCCGGATTAAAGGTATAATGGGGTCCGCTCCACCCAAAACAGCGCCGCGTTTCTTAAGAAACACGGCGCTGTTTTGGGTAGGCATCGCCCGTTGCACCCAGTGCCTGTAAATCGGCCCTGACAGCACAAACGAGGTCTTTTCAGCAGTCGGGAGGTTGGTTCAGAGGCTCGCGTCCATATCGACGCCCCGCCGCTTCAGGTAAGCCGTCATCCCGGGCCGGTTGGGTGGAAAGAAGGGGCGGGGAATCTCCTCCGGCGGGAAAAACCGCAGGCTCTGCACTTCGGTTTCCTGCCTTTTCAGTTCGCCGTGATATTTGCGGCAAACATACAAAATCTCCACATTGCTTACCGGATCGCCGTTGGGGTAAACATATTCCATCTCACGCCCGGAGAAAACGCCGA
>JAQUXV010000275.1 GCA_028692205.1 Eubacteriales bacterium | reverse complement strand
ACCATCTTGCGTGCCGCAACGTAGGCTCATTTTAACAGTTCGCGGAGCCGCTCGGTCACATCCGGGCCGGTGTTGTCCATCAGGGCGAAAATGCCACCGGCTTCCGCCTTCATCAGCGCGATGTGCGTCGCCAGTGCGGCCGCCTCTTCCAAATCATGGGTCACCAGCACCACCGCCGCGCCGGTGGCTTTTTTCAGCGTTTTCAGCGAGGCACGCGCGCTTTCACGGGAATACACGTCCAGGCTGGAAAACGGCTCATCCATCAGCAGCGCTCTGGGTGAAAGCGCCATGGCGCGCGCCAGCGCGCCGCGCTGCTTCATGCCGCCGGACAACTGATAGGGGTATTTATCTTCCGCACCGGCAAGCCCCATTTCCGCAAGGCAGCGCAGGGCGGTTTCCCGCGCTTCGGTTTTGGATAGCTCGGGCCTCGTCTTTTTCAGCGCGTACTGGATGTTCTTTCGCAGCGTAAACCACGGAAAAAGCTGGTCGAAGCTTTGAAAGACCATCAGCCGGTCCTTGTCCGGGGTGTCGGCCCTTCGCCCATCCATCCACACCACCCCGCCATCCGGCGGCAAAAAGCCTGCCAGCATCCGAAGCAGCGTCGTTTTGCCGCAGCCGGAACGCCCGACAATCGCCAGCGTCTCCCCGCTTTCCACGGAAAAGCTTACGTCTTTCAGCACGCTCTGGCTGCCAAAGGTTTTACACAGGCGGTCCGCCGTCAGTTTCACGCGGCATCTCCCTCCCCCGTGCCCGCGCTCCATTTGCGGAGCGTTTTCTTTTCCAGTTTCTCAAATACCAGGCTTTCCATCAGCATGCCGATCACGGCCACCAGCAGTATGCCCGCGAAAAGCCCGGCGGTGTTCATCATCGTGCGTTCCTTAAAAATATACCAGCCCAGCCCGCCGTACGCACCGATGGCGCCAAACACCATCTCCGCGCTGATCAGCGCGCGCCACGCGCGCGCCCACCCGATGCGGAAGCCGGAAAGCAGCTGGGAAAACGACGCCGGAAGCAGAATCTCCAGCACGATGGCAAGTTTGTTCATGGAAAAGTTTCTGCCAAGGTCAAAATACAGGGCGGGCGCGTCCCGCATGCCGTTTTGCAGGCTCAGCAGAATCGGCCACAGGCACGCATGCACAATCACCATTGTCACGGCAGGCGTACCCGTGCCGAACCAGATCACGATTAATGGCAGCAGCGCCATGCCGGGCAGCGGATGCGCCATCACAGTCAGCGCATCGGCCAACCGGTCCACAAACGGGGACAGGCGCGCCGCCACCCCCAGCAGCAGCGCCAACAGCAGGCTGACGGCGAAACCCAGCGCAATCACGCCCAATGAAAACAACGTCTGCAGCAGCAGCGTTCCCTGCGTGATTCCCTGCCAGAAAGCGCGCGCCACCTGCTCCACCGGCGGCAGCAACAGCGGCGAAACACCGCTCGCCTTTGCCGTAATCTCCCACAAACCCAACAGCAGCGCAAAAAAGAACAGGCGGCTCACCCACCGTTTCTGATAAAACGCGCGGCGAAAGTTGCCCCTGTTCACTGTGCCACCTCCACATCCGGAAACGCGTATTCCTCCGCCGACGGCGCTTTGGAAAGCAGCCCCATATCCACCATGGCGGAAGCGAGCTTCTCCACGCCGCTCAGGGTTTTCCCGTAGATGCTGCCTCCATAGCTCATTTCCGCCAGCAGCAGCTCTTCGTCCACACCGTACACCGGCGCAAGCTTCTCCGCCGCCGCCGGAAGATCGGTGTTAATCTCGTCGATCGCCTGCGAAAGGCTTTGCTGAAACGCGTCGTATGCGCCTTTGTGTTCGTTGTACAGGGCCGTGTCCGCCACGCCGCAGATAAAGGTGAAGGGCCCGCCCATTATTTGCTGCCCGGTCAGGATTTTGTGCATCCCGTTTTCCAGTTCCAGGTCGGCATACGGCGGCGTGGTAATGTGCAGCACAATTTCCCCGCCTGCAAGCATGGCGCTCATCGCGTCCGGGTGACTCAGCGACACCAGCTGCTCGTCGAATTTATCCGGATCGCCAAACTGCTGCTCCGCCGCCATACATAAAAGAATATGCTGCGTGCAGCCCGGGCTGAGAATGGCAATGCGGTCGTCCGGCTGAATATCGGCGAGGGATTGGATATCCTCACGGTTGGTGATAAAGCTGACCTCGTTGGCCGAGAGGGCGGAAAAGCACTTCCATTCCATGCCGGTATCCACACCCAGCAGCATCGGCCCGATGCCCATAAAGCCGATATCAATGCTCCCGGAAAGCATTCCCTCCCGGATCGCGGTCGGCCCGCCGAGCTGCACCCACTCGATCTCCATATCTGGTAATGCCTTTTCCAAAATGCCCTCGTCCTTCATCACCTGCACAGGCGCGTACGCAATGCCGAACTGCTCGGCAATCGTCAGTTTGGTTTTTTTCGTTTCCCCGCAGCCCGATAGGGATACCGCCGCCAGCATCAGGCACATGAAAAGCGCAATCTTTTTATGCATAGGGCAAATCTTCTCCATCATATGTTCTTGGCAGCACCAGTTGCCTGCCTGCTTCGTCCCGCACATTCAGCGTTCGGTACAAACCGCGCACAAGTTCGTCCATAACCCCGCGTTCCGTAGCCAGCACGCAGTAACCGAAGCGTGCGGTCGCGTTCTCCATGGCGGGCAATTCGCTCCCGATTCCGTAATTATAGCCCGCGGTCAGCACCCCGGGCAGGCTCAGCAGCGTTTCCAGCGGCGTTAGCGAACGTACGAGGCCCGGACGGCAAAACAGCATTTGCACCGACACCTGTCCGTTTCGCTTCGGCTGCCCCAGCGCGGAGGTATCCGTCGGCTGCCCCGCGGCATAGCGGATCACCGTGCGCAGAATATCAAAGCCCGTAAGCCAAGGGATAAAAACATCCTCGAACGCCCCGCCCACGCGGCAGGCCGCCTCGTTGACCAGCACGCCGTTATCCCCAATTAAAAACTGGATATACAGCGGCCCTTCCGAAGCCCCCAGCGCCAGCGCCACCCGGTCGGCAATGCGGTAAATCTCGTCCTCCCGGTCGGCAAAAATGCTTGGATAGCGGTGTGCGGCGCACACGCCGATGTGTACCGGATCGGCGATCAATTGCCGGTCGGTGAGCGTGAGCGGATATACGCGTCCTTCGTGAATGTAGCCGGAAAGCGTAACCTCGCCGGAGGGATAAAAGCTCTCCACCAGCGCCGTATCCTCCCGGGAGTACGAAAGCGTTTCTTCCAGCCGGGCGACGGCCTCTTCCGCTGTCGCTACCTTGAAAACGCCGCGTTGCCCCTGCGAATCCAGCGGTTTGATCACCAGCGGCGTTTCCAGCCCGCTAAGCACGGCCGCGCTTTGCCCCCGCTTCAAAAAAGCGAAAGGCGCGTACGGTATGCCGTAGCGGGTAAACGCGGCCTTCATCGCGCGCTTGTTGGTGGCTTTCAGCGCCGTCTCCACCGAAATCGGGGTCGGTAGGCCCAGCGCTTCCGCCACCCGCGCCGCCGTATACACCGGCTGGTCGGTTCCCGTGGTAAACACGCCGTCCACACGGGCCTGTTTGGCCGCCCGGATGCAGGCATCCGCATCGAAAGTACTCACCCGCAAATGCTCGTCGCAAACATCCGCCGCGGGTGGATGTTTCAGATAATCCGCCAGCACCACACGGTGCCCCATGCTTTTCGCCACACGCGCCGCGTTCAGCTGGCATTGCGAACCGCCCAGCAGCATCAGGGTTCCCATTGTGATTTCCTCCCCTGTGCAGCGGCGATTTCCGTTGCCCGTCTGTGGAATACCAGTCGTTTGAACGGCGTGTAATGGCTCAACAGTCCGCCGTACAAACGCATCAGCTTCCCGGCCGTATACCGGGATGGGCCCGCAGGCCGCGCCGGGTAGCGCAGGCAGGCCACTTTCGGTTTCCACTTCATGGCGGCCGCCGACAGATAAATGTATCCGTCCGGCTCTGGGGCAAGCTTGCGCGCCAGTTCGCCCGTCATCACACGGTAGGCGCTCACGCGCGTTTTACGCGGCAGCCTCAGGCAAAGAGCAAACAACATATCCCTGCACAGCGCGCCCAGCCTGCGGAAAGGGGAGCGAACAGCCCGCACCGGGACAGCGTAACAAAGGTCTACCCCCGTACGCACGGCGTCCATCATGGTTGGAAGCAGTTCCGTGGGGTGCGCGCCGTCGTCATCCATCGTAG
>JAQUXV010000274.1 GCA_028692205.1 Eubacteriales bacterium | reverse complement strand
GTTTGCCACAGCTGCTCGCTGCTCATCTCGCCCAGGCCTTTGTAGCGCTGAATTTCGGGCTTGGGGTCGCGGCCGATCTCGGTCATGAGTTTTTCCAGCTCGCCGTCGTCGTAGACGTAGTATTCCTTTTTGCTCTTGGTTACCTTGTACAGCGGCGGCATGGCGATGTATACATAGCCTTTTTCCACCAGCGGACGCATATAGCGGTAGAAGAAGGTAAGCATCAGGATGCGGATATGCGCGCCGTCCACGTCGGCATCAGTCATGCACACGATGCGGTGGTAGCGGAGCTTGGCAAGATCGAAATCGTCGCCGTAGCCGCAGCCGAACGCGGTAATCATGGCTTTGATTTCGGCGTTGCCCAGCGCACGGTCGATGCGCACCTTCTCCACGTTGAGGATCTTGCCGCGAAGCGGCAGGATGGCCTGGAACATGCGGTCGCGCCCCGTTTTGGCGCTGCCGCCGGCGCTGTCGCCCTCGACAAGGAAGATCTCGCACTTGGCGGGATCGCGCTCGGTGCAATCGGCCAGTTTGCCGGGCATGGAGGCACTTTCCAGCACGCTCTTACGGCGGGTCAGCTCCCGGGCCTTGCGGGCGGCTTCGCGCGCGCGCGCCGCGCCGATGCAGCGGTCGAGGATCGCCTTGCCGATCGCGGGATTTTCGCCCAGATAGGTGGATACGTTGTTGTTGACCAGATTATCCACAATTGTGCGCGTTTCGCTGTTGCCCAATTTGGACTTGGTTTGGCCCTCAAACTGCGGCTCGTGCAGCTTTACGCTCACGATGGCGGCAATGCTCTCGCGGATATCCTCGCTTTTCAGGTTGGATTCGTTGTCTTTGATGATCTTGAATTTGCGGCCATAATCGTTGATGGCGCGGGTGAGGCCCGTGGAAAAACCGGTCAGGTGTGTGCCGCCCTCGGGCGTGTGAATGTTGTTGGCAAAGGAAAAAATGTTCTCCTGATAGCCGTCGTTGTACTGGAAGGCGACTTCAACATAGGTGTCCCCCACAAGCCCTTCGATATAGATGGGTTCCGGGAACAGCACCTGTTTGTTTTTATTCAGGTATTTGACAAATTCGCGGATACCGCCCTCGTAATGGTACACACGCTCGGTTACGGGGTCCGTACGCTCATCCGTAAGGGTTATGCGGATACCCTTGTTCAGGAACGCCATTTCCCGCATGCGCACTTTGAGAATGTTAAACTGGAAATCACCGGTCTCAAAGACGCCGTCGGGGTTCTCGGCGCTGCGAACGTCCGGCCAGAAGCGGATGCCCGTGCCGGTTTTATTCGTCTCGCCGATCACTTTGAGGTCGTAGAGCACCTTGCCGCGCTCATATTCCTGCCGGTAGATTTTGCCTTCCTGCCACACCGTAACCTCCAGGTGTTTGGAAAGGGCGTTCACAACGCTGGCACCAACGCCGTGCAGGCCGCCGGATACCTTGTAGCCTTCGCCGCCGAACTTGCCGCCCGCGTGCAGCACGGTCAGGCACACTTCCACCGCGGGGCGGCCCAGTTTGGGGTGAATCCCCACGGGGAAGCCGCGGCCGTTATCCAGCACCTCGCAGGAACCGTCGGTGTGCAGGGTAACGTTGATGTCGCTGCAATAGCCCGCAAGCGCTTCGTCCACCGCGTTGTCGACAATTTCGTACACGCAGTGGTGCAGCCCGCGGTAATCCGTGGAGCCGATATACATGCCCGGGCGTTTGCGAACCGCTTCCAGCCCTTCGAGCACCTGAATCTGGTTTTCGTCGTATACGTTTTGCTCAACAGCGGTAGCGCTGGTGGCGCTGCTGTGGGGCGTCGTATCGGCGTTGGCTTCCTCCTGAACGTTTATCTCGTCGGTCGAAGCGGTGAATTCGTTTTCCTGGGGATCATTTTGCACCGGATGATACACTCCTTTAGGTACTCGGCCCCGGCGATGGTGCTGGGAAACGGGTTCCCGCCGCTTTTGCGGAAATACCTCCGCCGCCGCCTTGTATGCTTAAAAAGCTTGATTTTGTAACGATTTATTATACCATTTTTCCGACCGTTTGAAAAGCCCTTTCTTCCTATATATATGGTTGGGTTATCGCTTCCGGTGCAGATATTGCGTTTTTCGGGCCTGTGGAAGGCATTCACCCCGCCGTCGCGGCGTTTGCAATGTTGCCGAAGCGCCTGGTGCGGACGATTGCGGTTAGCTATCATCCCATATATACCATCCTCAATGTGCGGATAATTTCCTATAATAACATCATCATCGGTTCGATCTGTAAACAACGTCGCAAGGCACGAAAAGAACCGTGTCCCAAACGGCGATCACCACACAGGGAGGTCTTTCGTTATGATACATTCCGCCGATCTGAAAAGCGTCCGCATTCGGGATGCGTATTGGGGCGATCTGATTCGTTTAATTCAGGATGCCGCCATCCCCTACCAGTGGGAAGTGTTGAACGACAACGTAATGGATGCGGAGCCCAGCCACGTCATCCGCAACTTTCGCATTGCCGCCGGGCTGGACAAAGGCGAATTTTACGGCATGGTATTTCAGGACAGCGATCTGGCCAAATGGATTGAGGCAGCCGCATACAGCCTGATCCTCCGGCCGGATCCGGAGTTGGAAGCAAAAATAGACCAGTCCGTCGAACTGCTCGGCAAGGCGCAGCAGCCCGACGGCTATCTGGATACGTATTTCATTGTCAAAGAGCCGGAGCGGCGCTGGAAGGACCTGCTGAACTGCCACGAGCTGTATTGCGCGGGGCACCTGATCGAAGCGGGTGTTGCCTATTACCAGTCTACCGGCAAGGATTCGCTTCTGAAAATTGTTTGCCGGTACGCGGATTATATCGACACGGTTTTCGGGAAGGAGCCGGGTAAGATACCCGGTTATCCGGGCCATCCGGAGATCGAGCTTGCGCTGGCGCGTCTTTACGATGTTACCGGCAACGAACGGTATTTGCGGCTGGCGAAGTACTTTGTGGATGAGCGCGGCACCCAGCCCAGCTATTTCGACGCGGAATGGGCGCGCAACGGCGGCCTGGATTTTTGGACACATCAGGTTACGGAGCACCCCAACGCCGCGCATATCGCGGCGGATTACCGGGAATACAACCAGTTTCACCGGCCTGTGCGCGAGCAGGCCAAGGCGGCGGGGCACGCCGTGCGCGCCCTGTACCTGTACACCGGCATGGCGGATGTGGCTGCGCGCACCGGGGATGAAACGCTGTTGCAAGCCTGCAAAACGCTTTGGGACGATGTCGTGAACGCCCAGATGTATGTTACCGGCGGCGTAGGCTCCACCGCCGTCGGCGAGGCGTTCACCTTCGATTACGATTTACCCAACGACACCGTATACGCGGAAACCTGCGCATCGGTCGCGCTGGTACAGTTTGCGCATGCCATGTTCCGGTCGGACCCCGACGCCGTTTACGCCGACGTAATCGAGCGGGCGCTGTACAACATTCTGCCGGCCTCCATGCAGCGGGACGGGCGGCACTTCTATTACGCCAATCCCATGGAGGTCTGGCCCGAGCGCTGCGAGCGCTCTCCCATCCTTACGCACATCAAACCGGTACGGCAGAAATGGTTCGCCTGCGCATGCTGCCCGCCGAACCTCGCCCGTACGGTCACCTCGCTCGCACGGTATATCTTCTCCGCCGGAGAGGCGAAGGTCTACCTGCACCAGTTCATCGGCTGCGAGGCCGATCTCTCCGTGAACGGTCATTCGGTGCGGCTGGAAATACAGAGTAATTACCCTGCGAGCGGAAACATTGCCCTGCGCCTCCACCCGGAGCGTGAAACAAAGTGGACGCTCTGTGTCCGCAAACCCGGCTGGTGCCAAAGCGCAAAGCTGTTCCTGAACGGCGAGCCGGTGGCCGCGCCCGTCCGCAGAGGATACTGGGAGCTTGAACGCATCTGGCTTCGCGGCGACCTGCTTACCGTGGAGCTGGACATCCGGCCTGTGTTTATGCGGGCGAACCGCAGCGTGCGCGCCGACGCGGGCATGGTATGCCTCACCCGCGGCCCGGTGGTCTACTGCTTTGAAGAAGCGGACAACGGTATAAACCTGTCCGCCCTTCGCGTGCTGCCGGGTTCCGAGGTCGCCGCAACGTTTCTGCCCGGCCTGCCGGAAGGAACCGTGGCCCTGACGGTACAGGGCCTGCGTGACAGCGTTCCCGGGAACGCGCTCTACACGCCTTATCTTCCGGACGAAATGGCAAAAAC
>JAQUXV010000273.1 GCA_028692205.1 Eubacteriales bacterium | reverse complement strand
CTCCAGCGGAAGCTTCATGGCCTGCGCCATCATTTGCAAAACCGGCAGCAGTTCTTCCGCCGCGATGATTTCCGAAAGGTCCCTGCCCGCAAACTGATCCGACTGAAACAGAAACTTGAACAGTTCTTTGTACGTCACGGCAAATTCGATGTATCGCATTCCGATTTCCAGCAGCGAGTTTGGATATTTCCCCTGAACGTCCGTAATGAACGCGGTGTGGAAATCGTCCGCCTTTTGATAAACGGCTTTTTTTACCTCATCCATGCCCAAAAAATAATAAAGAATCGGCTGTGTGGAGCAGGAAAGTCGCTTGGCGATGCTGCGCGCATTCACCATGCCGATGCCTTCCGCCTCGGTAAGTTCAAACGCGGCGTTCACAATCATGTCTTTAGTGATTCTGGCTTTCGGCGGCAATTCACTCACCCCCTTTGTTTATAACTGTTGTAATACAACATATGTTATAATACAATCATGCTCACGGTCTTGTCAATATGCTCTCCCCCGTCAGGTAACAAAGCCGCCAAAGTACGCCGGAACAGGAGATATTTTGATGGGGAAAATCACCGTTACGAAAGAGATTTTGGCATACTGTGAGGCCGTTGCCATCGCCCATATTATGATGCCGGGAGAATAAGAGAAGAAAGACCCTAAAACGGAAGTCGTCACCCGCAGAAAAAAGGCGCAGAAAAAAGCGAATGCCGTCGCCCGCATCGGTAACGGGGCAACGGCATTCGTTATTATATCAAATTCGGAGAACAAATCATTTGAGATGGCAATCATGAGCTTACGGACCTCAAGCCCTGCCGAAATCCATCGGCCTGATATAAGTGATACCAGGTCTGCGTACCGCGGTGCTTCCTGCGTCCATCAAGCATGCGCCGCCGGGCAAAACGCGACTGTCCTGCCTCGCTCAGCGTGAAGCCAGAAATGCCTCCATCTCCGCTTTTTCGGGTATCGAGGGCGCGGCTCCGGCCCGCGATACCGCAATAGCTGCGGCAGCCCCGGCCTGCATCAGACAGAGGTCGATATTCTCGCCCCTGCACAGCCCCGCCAGAAAATAACCGCAGAACGTGTCCCCGGCGGCGGTGGTATCCACGGCGTTCACCCGGTAACCGGGATGGGCGCAGGTTTGTCCGTGGCCCCGGTAAACCACACCGTCGCTCCCCAGCGTCAGCACCACGGCGGCGTTGGGGTAGCGCTTTTCCAGCGCCAGCAAAACCGTTTCCGGGTCGGCTTTTTCACTCAGATTTGCCAGCAACGCGCCTTCCGACGCGTTGACCAGAAACAGGTCGACGCACGCAAGCGGCAGCGCCTCCAAATCGTCGGGGAAGGGCGACGGGTTAAACGCCACCACCAGCCCCCGGTCGTGGGCGCGCCGCATAATGGCGCCGGTTGCGTTCGTCTCGTTTTGTAAAAGCACAATATCCCCCGGAGCCGCCTGAGCCAGCATGGCGTCCAGATAGTCATCCGGCAGTTGCTGGTTTGCGCCGCCGAAAACGATGATGGAGTTCTGCCCCGATTTGCTCACCTGTATCACCGCGTGGCCGCTGGGCCCCTCCACCTGCAAAAGCCCAGCCACGTCCGCCCCGGCTTCCCGCAGCAAATCCGCCAAAAAAGCGCCGTCCTCGCCGATCGCGCCCGCGTGAATCACCTGCGCGCCCGCGCGCGCCGCCGCCACAGACTGGTTAAGCCCCTTGCCGCCGGGGTAAAAGCACAGTTCGCGGGCCAAAATCGTCTCTCCGGGCCGCACAAACGCATCTACATCATACACGCGGTCAATGTTCATCGAGCCGAAATTCAGTATTTTCATGGTTTCTCCTCCCGTATTCGAGCCGGTGGAGCCTGTTGTTCCGCAGCGGCGTGAAAACCCGCCGCCCCGGCAGGCCGGATTTCGAAATCGCTGCATTGGCTGCCTTGCTTGCCTTATGGGAACGGCATTGCCGGGTTTTCACCGTTTCGCTTGGTTCCCTTTGTCTTAAAATGCAATTGCCGGACATCCCCTGTGTTTACGCCCGAAAACGGATAAGGCCGGAGTCCGCGGCGCGGACTCCGGCACGGGGCCACCGGCAGCGCCTTACTGCGGAGCTTTTTGCAGCTTGGCAAACATATCGCCGAATACTGCGTCGCGGTACGCAAACCGGCAAAGGCGCATCAGGGGGCGGGCGGGGTCCTGCCGCCAGTGAAGGTCGTCGGTCAGCCAAGGCGTGGGTTCAAGCGTGGACGGCACCCAGTTCGGGTTGACGGCGTAGGCAACGGTGGAAATATCCCAGATGATTCGGGAGGGAGACAGCGCAACGTCTGTGCAGGGCGTGTTCTCCGCGCCGTAGTCATCCAGCCCATAGTTGTAGGTTTTGTTGATCAGGTTCAGCCAGCGGTTGCCCATCTCCTGCGTCAGTTGGCAGGTTACCGTATCCGAAAGGTAGGTGCCGACGCGGCTCTTGCCCTTCAGGCGGGTTTCCAGTTCCGGCGCGGTCACCGTGAGGTTGGATGCGACCGTCATGCACGGCACCAGCACCAGCGGCACGCCCGAATCCAGTATAGTCTGCGAGGCAAACACATCCTGCCCCAAATTAAACTCTACGGCGTGGGGCCAGTACAGCGGCTGCCCCGCCAGCCAGACGATGACAATTTTCCGGATGATGCCGGGGTCCATCAAAATCGCGGATGCGACGTTGGTAATCTCACCGATAGCCAGCACGTACAGCGGGCCTTCGCTCTCATTGGCGCGGCGCACCAAATCGCGCGCCGCTTCGCTTTCCACCGGCTCGCCCGCCGCCCGCATGTATTGCGTGGAGCCGCGGAACACACGCCCCTCCGGCGATACGCCCAGCAGCTTGTGCAGCCGAAGGATCTCCTGATAGCTCTGCTCCATGCCCTCCGCGATATTGCTGGTCATGGGCAGCGCCTTTTCGGCGGAATCCAGCAGTTTCAGGAAAAACCCCGCGGAAAACGGCGCGGCGTACACCGCCTCCACCGTCATTTTCTCCTGGGACATCATGGCGTAGGCAATGGCAAACTGATCGTCCACCTCGTTGTAGGTATCGCTGTCGATCACCACGCGGATCGCGCCGGTCGGCGGCGCAAGGCGGGCCAGACGTTCCTCCGGCGTAAGAGTGGGAAATTTCATGCGGTGATTCCTCCTTTAACGGCATTGCGGGTCCCCTTGGCTTTTTCCACCAACGCCTGAAAACGGTCCGCGTTCTGGAAAAAGATCATCACAAGCAACAGGAAAGCGCCCAGCACAACATTCTGGAAGGTATCCGGCATCCCGACGGCGATCAGCCCGATAAAGATGATATTCAAGGTCAGCTGGCTGATGAAAATGCCGACGGTCAGATTGCAAAGCTGCTGTAAAACAAGCGCCAGCAGAATGCTGATCAACGGTTTGAACACGATGGTCACGCTGCCGAGGTTCGTTTGCGCGCCCACCGAGCCCGACTGGCTCAGCGTGAGAATTGCGGCGACGGCAATAAAGATGCCGCCGTACAGGAAGGACTTGAATTTCACCATGCCCACCGGAAGGCCCGCGTTCCGGGCCACCCCCTCGTTGCTGCCGATTGCGCGCATGTGAAAGCTGAACTTGGTGTTGTTGAACAGGAAGGAGAACAGTACAGCGGACAACGCAAACACAATCAGGATGTTGGGCGAAGCGCCCAGAAAGGTGTACTGGTTATCCACCTGCACAAAGCCGAACCGGCCCGCCAGCTGCTTTCCGATAATTTCAAATATCATCGTCAGTCCCATGGTCAGCACCAACGACGGAATGCGAAGCAGCCAGTTGAGCGCGCCCGTAATCGCCGAAGCCAGCAGGCTGGCGATCAGCGCGCCCAAAACCATCCCGATCATGCCGTACTGCGCCGCCATCAGGCCGCCCGCCACGCCGCTGATAATCACCCGCGCGCCGATGGTAAAATCGAAAATGCCGCAAATGTAGCCGTAGGCCACGGCGTAGGCGGTAATCGTGGGAATGAGGGACTGAATCAGAATCGTGTATACGCAGTTCCAGTTACCGAAACGGGCGGGGCTCAGCAGCAGGAATATACCGTAAACAATCACCGGGAGCGACAGCGTTCCCGCAATTTTTGTAATCATCTTTCTCATGGTTCAATAACCGTACCTTACTCCCGGCCGGTGCCGGGCCGTTTGCTTGGGGCAACGCCGCCGCATTTCCATGCGGCGGTCGGCATGGCAGGCCAAAATGAATGCCTGTT
>JAQUXV010000272.1 GCA_028692205.1 Eubacteriales bacterium | reverse complement strand
GGGCGCTGGCGGCAGGGGAGATAACGCCGTGCGCCCAGCCGCTTTCCGCGCTTTTTACGCTTGGTGAAGGCCGGGTGGAGCTGCATGGCATGCAATCGGGGCGCACGGTGCGCTACGAGCTGGAGGGTTACCCCTTCCTGATGATCTGGAACGAAGGGGGCAGCCGCTCGTTTGTCTGCTGCGAGCCGCAAACGTGGGTGGTGGATGCGCCGCATGTGAAGCTCGCGCCGGAGGAAACGGGTTTCCTGCCGCTTGCGCCGTTTGAAACCCGCGTATACCGTACCCGCCTTTCGCTTGCATGGGAAGGATGACGGCGAAAAAGGCGTAAACAGCTTTAGCGGAAGCCCGGCAGCCAAAAAACGCAGCCAAGGTATGAAAATAGCAAGCGCGCCTTTTCAAACCGGGGCGCAGGGCAGATGAAAAGCGTCGAATCTGGACCGAATGACACAGGGAACGGCGTTGTCAAACGTTCTCATTTGGTTTGGATTGCCTTATACTGACCACAGAACAGAGGGAAAGGCAAAATCCCCCGACACACAATATCAAGGAGGTTCGATCCATGAAGAAACTACTGGTTCTCTGCCTTGCGCTGGCAATGATGCTGACGATGCTGGCCCTTCCCGCCTATGCGGAAGACGGCGTTGTCGAGATCTCGTTCCCCACGTACCGCGTCGGCACCAACGTGCTGGCGGCGTCGGAGAAAATCCTGATCGATTCTTTCAACGAGTATTATGCCGGCAAGTATAAGCTGGTGGTTGAAGAACTGCCCAGCGACATGAGCTACATCGAAAAGATGACCATTCTGGCCGCTACCGGCGACCTGCCGGACCTGATCGAGGGCAAGGGCGGCGTGGTCGGCCTGGCGGTTAAGAACGGGCAGGCGCACGACCTGACCGAGCTGCTGGCGGGCGACCCGGATTACGTTGCCGAGGTGGGGCAGGCCGCGCTGGACTCCCAGCTGATTAACGGCAAGGTGTACAGCGTCCCGGATTTGAACCAGTGCTTTGCCTACTACTACAACAAGGATATGTTCGCAAACGCGGGCATCAAACCCGCCGAAACCTGGGAAGAGTGGATGGACAACTGCCAGAAGCTCAAGGATTCCGGCGTTACCCCGCTGACCTTCTTCACCGGCGAGAACAGCTGGACGACCCAGAACGTGCTGGTCAGCATCATCGGCACCTCCGGCGAAACCGGTAACGCGCTGGTGAACTCCCCCGTTAAGGTTAAGGAATGGAACACGCCCGAGGTAATCAACGGCCTGAATATGATCAAGACGATGTTCCAGGAATACTGCATGCCGGACGCGATCGGCGGCATCTACGCTAACGCGGCCAACTACTTCCTGCAGGAGAAAGCGGCCATCATGCCCAACGGCGCCTGGATGATCCCCGACTTCTCCAACCCGGACAAAGCCGCGGAAGGCTTTGCCGATAAGGTCGGCATTGCGCTGTTCCCCGGCAACGGCATGATCAGCAACTATGATTACGGCTTCGCCATCACCACCAAGGACCCCGCCAAGGTGGAAGCCTGCTGGGCCGCGATTAAATGGCTGACGGACAGCAACGCGCAGAAAGTGCTGCTGGAAAACGGCGGCAACATCCCCACCGGCCCCAAAGTGGAAATCAGCGACGAATATCGCGCTGCCAACCCGCTGGTCGCGCAGCTGGTGGACCTGATTCCGCAGGCGAAGTGGACCTACAAGACCATGAACAAGCTGGCTTATGAAAACCTGACCTACGACGGCTTCTCCACCCTGTACCCCGAGCTGATCTACGACAAGATCACCGCGGAGGAAATGGCGCAGGAGATGACCGACATCTCCATGAAGAACGAGTAAAGGAACACGACGATTCCGGGCCGCCGACAGCCGCGCTGGCTGCACTGCCGGCGGCCCCTTTTTGCCCCTGAATACCGGCGCTGCGCCGGATTGAAGCAAGGAGGCGTGGCAGTGAAAACCAAGCCTGTCAACTATCTCATCTTTATCCTGCCGACAATGCTGCTGTTTTTGCTGGTGTTTGCGGTGCCGCTGGTGGTGCTGCTGGGCACATCGTTCACCAACTGGCGCATCGGCGGAGAACCGGTTTTCAACGGCGTGCGCAACTATATCGAGCTGTTCACGGCGGACCGCGCCTTTCGGCAGGGCCTCATCAACAATATCTGGTGGGTTGTGCTGCAGGGAACCGTGCATGTGACCATCGGCGTGCTGTTCGGCCTGATCCTGGCACGGCGGCCCTTTTACTGGAAGTTTGCCCGCACCTGCTACATGATCCCCAGCATCATCTCCAGCGCCGCGATGGGCATGCTTTTCCTGTGCATTTTCAACGCCGAATTCGGCCTGGTAAACACGGTTGTGTCGCTGCTTACCGGCAGCAAGTATACGCAAAACTGGTTTATGAGCTACGATACGTCTTTCCTCACCGTCACGCTGACCTGGCTGCCCTACGCGGGCATTACTTCGCTGCTCGTGCTGACGGAAATCACGTCCATCGACGGTTCCATTCTGGAAGCCGCTATTGTGGACGGCGCGGACAGCCTGCAAATCAACCTGCGCATTATTCTTCCCCTGCTGAAAAACATCATCGGCACCTGCGTGATTCTGGAAGCTTCCGGCATGCTCAAGAAGCTGGATATCATCCTGCTGACCACCAAAGGCGGCCCGGGTGTGACGACCATGAACCTGCCGATGTATATTTATAAAACTTCCATGCTGGAAAACAATTTCGGGCTGGCGAACGCGGCGGGCGTAATCCTGATCCTGCTGGGCTGCGTTACGGTGGCGGTGAGCAACCGCCTGTTCCGAATCGGAGAGGGGGCGTAGCGGATGGTTCAGCAACAAACAATTTCCTACCGTACCAACCATTCGCCGGGATATACGGCGCTCAAAGCGGTCCTGAAGGTTTTCATGGCGCTGTTCGTGATTGTGATTCTGCTGATTTCGTTGGGGCCGATCGTGTGGGTGCTTATTTCATCCTTCAAATCCAACACGGAAATCCTCAACAGCGCCGTTAGCCTGCCCACGGCGTGGAGCCTGAAGAATTACAATATGGCGCTGACCATTGCGCCGATCGGCAAGTTTTACGTCAACAGCGTTATTGTGGCCGGTATCGCGACGATGCTCAACGTGCTGGTGCTCTCCATGAGCTCGTATGTGCTGGCACGCTTCCGCTTCAAAGGGCGCACCAAGCTGCGCGGCCTGTTCGGCCTGGCGCTGTTCATTCCCGCGGCGGCGCTGTTGCAACCCCTTTACCTGACCATGAAATCGCTTGGGTTTTACGATACGCTAACCGGCCTCATCCTGTGCTACGCGGCGTTCAGTCTGCCGGTAAGCATGTACATTCTCACCAGCTACTACATTACCATCCCGTTGGATTTGGAGGAGGCCGCATACATCGACGGCGCGGGTTTCTACCGCACATACTGGCAGATTATCATGCCCCTTACCAAGCCCGCGATGGCTACGGCGGGCGTGCTGGCCTTTCTGGGCGCGTGGAACGAATTCCAGATCGCGATGGTGCTTACTTCCAGCACAGCCAAACGCACTTTACCCATCGCCCTTCTGTATTTCAAAAGCCAGTTTGCCAGCGACTATGGGGCGATGTTTGCCGCTACGATGATGGTGGTTGTTCCCAGCATCGTGGTGTTTGTGCTGATGCAGGAACAGGTGGTAAACGGGCTGGTAAGCGGCTCCGTGAAAGGATAGATTTGGTATGGACGCTAAACGAACGATTGATTTCCGCTTTGCGCCGGAGGTGCAGCAGACCTGCGTCGGGCTGGCGGACGACCCCTTTAAAACCATCGTCCGGGAGGACGGCAGCCTGAACTACCAATGGT
This sequence comes from Eubacteriales bacterium, assembly GCA_028692205.1. The sequence goes on along the minus strand of JAQUXV010000272.1, from coordinate 397 downwards.
GCGACGATAAAAACCAGTTTGTGGACGGCACCATCCGCGCCTGCGCGAAGCGTGTGCTGGATGTGCAGGAAGGCAACATGGGCTTCAAATACCGTTGCGTGCCGCGCTTTTACCACCGGGACCGGCTGGTGGAACGCAGGCAGGACTTCGGCGATCCCGGCGCGGCCATCGTGGAAACGGTTGAGGAATACGAACACTGCACCTTCCGCTGGAAAACGTTCGGCCACCGGCTGGCGGACGGAACCCGGCTGGATGTGACGCTTTTCACGCTAAAGGCAAAAGAGAACTTCGGCCACGCGCGGGACACCGTTTACCTGCAAACGATGGGCGAACCCTTCGACCCGCCGGAAACGCTCCGCTATGCGTCCTCGGCGTATGCGCTGCCCACGGGCAACGC
>JAQUXV010000271.1 GCA_028692205.1 Eubacteriales bacterium | reverse complement strand
TGTTGTTCTGGTACGACTTTATCGTCTCTCTGCCGGACGGCGATCTTCGCTACGGCAACGCCGCGGACGAGCTTGGCGGCATCGGCGAGCAGATGTACGGCGCGCCGCGAAGCTACCAGATCACGGTGTACGATCCCGCCTACTCGACCCCCGAATACCTTCGCAAGGGTACCATTTACCAAATCTTTCCCGACCGTTTCAACCGCAAGCCCGCGCGACCCTCACCGGAACGCAACGAGGCCATTGAAGCCGCGCATCCGGAAGCGACTTTCCATTCTCGCTGGAACGAGCGCCCAACGCTGGATATTGATCCCGACAACGGCGATAACCGCGCGCTGGATTTTTTCAGCGGCACGCTGAAGGGGATTACCGATAAGCTGGATTATCTGAAAGAACTGGGTGTAACGATACTGTATCTGAACCCCGTGGTGCGCGCCCGGACCAACCACCGCTACGATACAGGCGATTACGAAACCGTCGACCCTATTTTGGGCGACGAGAAGGATTTTACCGCTCTCACGCGCGCCGCGGCCAAGCGCGGGATCCGCGTTCTGTGCGACGGGGTTTTCAGCCATACGGGCGCGGATAGCCGCTACTTTAACCGCTATGGCCGTTACAGCGATGTAGGCGCGTACCAGAGCCAATCCTCGCCGTACTATGCCTGGTATCGCTTTTTTGAATTTCCCGACCGTTACAACGCCTGGTGGGGCTTTTATACGCTTCCCGCCGTGGAAAAGGACAACCCGGACTATCGCCGCTACCTGCTGGACGACAAAAAAGGCGTGCTTCCGCTGTGGATGCGGCGCGGCGCGTGCGGCTGGCGGCTGGACGTGGCCGACGAGCTGCCGGTGGACCTGCTTCGGCAGATGCGCAAAGCCGTGAAAAAGCAGCATCCGCAGGGCACGCTGATGGGCGAGGTTTGGGAGGATGCCAGCAACAAGGTCAGCTACGGCGTTCCGCGCTCCTACTGCCTTGGCGATACGCTGGACAGCGTAATGAACTATCCCCTGCGCCGTTCGGTTATCGACTTTTTTACCGGCAAGGCCACCGCGTACGATCTGGCCCGGCTGATTTTGCACCAGCGGGAGGTGTACCCCGCGCCCTTCCATTATTCGCTGATGAACCTGCTGGACAGTCACGACCGCGTGCGCGCCCTGAACGCCTTTGCGGGTTTCGACCGGGACGGCATCATTCAGATGCCGCGCGAGGACGCGGGAAACGTACGGTTGACCCCGGCGCAGTGCTCATTGGCTAAAAAGTGTTACGTGGAGGCGCTCCGCCTGCTTTGCGCGCTTCCCGGCGCGCCCACCGTATATTACGGGGATGAGATCGGCATGCAGGGCATGGCCGACCCATGGAACCGCGCGCCCATGAACTGGAATGGCGGCGATAAAGACCTACGCGAACGCGTGACCGAGCTGCTGAACCACCGGCTGAGCCATCCCGTTTTGCAAACCGGCTTTCTGGATGCCGAAGCGATGGATGCCGACACGCTGGTTATCCGCCGCTACGCCGTGGATGGGCTGGATGCGTTTGGCGAGCCGCTGAACGAGCCTGAACTGCGGATTACCGTTACCCGCGCCCTTGGCAGAAGCTGAAAACGCTTCCGTTTAGCGGGGTGCGGCGCATTACTCCGGCACCTGGCAGGCATTTGCAGCGAACGCGACGGCACAGCGCCTTGCCCCATCACCGGGCAGGCATCCGTAGCGTACACAACGGTACAGCGCCTTGCCCCGTCGCCGGGCAGGCATCCGAAGCGTACACGACGGTACAGTACCTTACTCCGTCACTGGGCGGACATCCGAAGCGTACACGACGGCACAACGCTTTACTATGCCGCCGGACAGACATCCGCAGCGTATAAACTCCACCGGATCGAGCCAATGGCAGCGGCTGATCGGCCATGCGTCCAAACCCTGCGGCTCCGAAAGGCGGAACCCCGTGCCTTGCGCGCGGGGCGTATCCGCATCGATATAAAAGCGCAGGCCGATACATCAGCTTTCCGTACCCCACAGGATTCGCAATCGAATCCGGCAACGTACTTCTGTTTCCCCGGGGCAATTGCGGGCTCGCGATGATCCCCTCCCGACCGGTAAAACCACGAAAGGCGGCTGAACGAAGCCGATGTATTTTTCCGCTATCAGGCTAAGAAGCTTCCGCAATTATACCTCGCTGGAGCTGAAACCCGTACAGGGCACCACTGTGCTCTACGGCGCGAACGGCTCCGGCAAGACCAATCTGCTGGAGGCCATGCACCTGCTCTCCGTCGGCCGCAGCCACCGCACGGGCATCGACCGGGAGATGATTGCGCAGGGCGAGAACGTAGCTTTCATCCACGGCGAAACCCGGCGGCTGGACGGCCGCCACGAGCTGGAAGTGCGCCTGTACCCGCTGGATAAGCCGCAAAAGCGCGTGCTTCTTTTCGGCAAGCCCGCTCAGCGCATCGCTGATATGATGGGCCACGCGACCACCGTGATGTTCGGGCCCGAGGACCTGCGCATCATCCGGGACGGCCCGGTCGCCCGGCGGCGGTTTATCGATATGCAGCTCAGCCAGATTCGCCCCAGCTACGTTAAAGCCCTCCGGAACTATCTGGCTGCGCTGGAAAGCCGCAACGCCCTCCTGCGAACCCAGCGCCAAAGCCCCGCAACGGACTTTGAAACCCAGCTGGAAGCGTGGGACGAGCAGCTCGCGGGCGCGGCGGTCTACGTGGTGGAAGCCCGGCGCTGGTTTCTTGGCGAGCTGGCGCAAAACGCCGCCGCGCAGTACCTGGCCATTGCCGAAAATCCGGGCGAGGTTTTCGAGCTGCGCTACACCGGCCCCCTCGCCACCACCGAGACGCCTTACCGCCAGATGTTGGCGGGCCTTAAGCGCACACGCGCCGAGGACCTGCAGCGGGGCTACACCGTATACGGCCCGCACCGGGACGACCTGGCCATGCTGCTTTGCGGCAAGGAACTGCGGGCTTTCGGCAGCCAGGGGCAAATGCGTACGGCGGTCCTGAGCATGAAGCTGGGCGAACTGGATTTGATCGAAAATGAAATGGGCGAAAAACCCGCCCTGCTTTTGGACGACGTATTCAGCGAGCTGGACGCTCGCCGCCGCAACACGCTGCTGCAAAGCACGCAGGGCGTGCAAACCTTTTTAACCTGCACCGACAAAGCCGACGCCGCCGGTGCGCATGCCGATGCCTATTACCGTGTGCAAGTTGACGCGGAGGGGCATGCCCTTCTAAAAGAAGGGTAAAAGATTGCGGGAAGGGGGGAACCCCTCCCGCGCTGCCCCCAATGGCGCACCTGCGTTCTTCGGAGCCCTGCTGGGCTCTTTTTTGGTTGCGCCGTCCGGCGCGAGCAAGGGGATGCGTCTGCGGACGCACGGGGGTGTCGCACCAGCGGGTACGAGCAGGGGCTTTCCGCTCGCCCCTGCACCCTTCGGGCCCTGCTGGGTTCTTTTTTATGTTGCGCCGTCCGGCGCAGGCAAGGGGATGCGTCAGCGGACGCACCAAAGGGCTTTCCGCTCGCCCTTTGGGAACCTTCGGCGCTTGCGTTCGGCAAGGGGCGCGGTGCTACCTCTCGGAGTACAGGATAGTCGTTCGCCGACACCACGGATGGCAGAGTAACAATGCTTTACCGGAGCAACCGTGGTATCAGCGACCGACAAGCCTGTCCATCCTGCGAGGGAGCACCGCGCCCCTGAAGCAACAACATGCAAGCGGAAGATAAATCGGCTAGCAAACATGCAAGGGAAAAGCGATTGAAACCACATGGGAAGGGGATGGTTCCGTGCTGTCGTTTCACTATGCGTTTTCCGGTTTTTGGCATGGAAAGTCAATGTTGATGATTGAATTTGCTTTGTTCTAAACCTAATAAACGTTTATAACTATTTTACTTCATATTTTGCCTGTATATAGAGGCCATCTCAACAGGTCTATAGCACCTTCCGTTTACATTGCCCATTGAACTTTCCGCCAACTAGGGCAGCCATTTTTCCCTGTCGTCTGATGGCAAGCAGGCGGGACGCGAAAGGGTTCGCTCCGTAGGATGGACAGGCTTGTCGGTCGCCGCTGCCGCAGCGGCGGTGGACGACTATCCTGTACTCCGAGGAGCGACTCGTTCGCGCAGCCCGCCGCCAACGCAGGCGACCCGAAGGTTACCAAAGGGCGAGCGGAAAGCCCTTTGGTCGCACCCGCAGGTGCGATTCCCCTGTCGCTTGTGTGCCGAACGGCACAAAAAAGGGGCG
>JAQUXV010000012.1:17445-20444 GCA_028692205.1 Eubacteriales bacterium | reverse complement strand
GTCAACAATGCGGGCATCACGCGCGACAAGCTTTGCATGCGCATGTCCGAAGCGGATTTTGACGATGTGATATCTGTGAACCTCAAGGGCGCTTTCAACCTGATCCGGCATACCAGCGCGGGTTTCCTGCGCAAGCGGGCGGGCCGTATCATCAACATTACGTCCGACGCGGGGTTGATGGGCAACCCGGGCCAGGCGAACTATGCCGCGGCCAAGGCGGGGCTGGTGGGCCTTACCAAAACGGTCGCTCGGGAATTCGGCTCCCGGGGCATTACCTGCAATGCCGTCGCGCCCGGCTATATCCGTACGGATATGACCGCCGTGCTGGGCGAGCAGCTGCTGAAAAGCGCCGAAGAAGCAATCCCCCTGAAGCGCCTCGGCGCGCCGGAGGACATAGCCAAGGCCGTTGCGTTCCTCTGCAGCGATGACGCGGGATATATTACCGGGCAGGTGCTGTCGGTAGACGGCGGACTGCATATGTAATGCGGTTTCGGGGCCTGCGCGCATCCGTGCCGCGCCGTTTCCGGCCCTCGGCGGAAAGGCCGCGCAAACGCCGGGATTCCGCTTCGTACGGAAAACCGGAACCGCGCGGGGCGGGATGCGCTTGAAACGCGAAATAACACAAATGTATTTTGTTGGTGTATACTATAATCATTGATCTGCAATTATCCACTAAACCGACAGGGAGGTTTTCTCATGAACCGTGTCGTTATCACAGGAATGGGCGTTGTTACGCCCGTAGGGCTTTCCGTACCTGCTTTCTGGCAGGCGCTTTTGAACGGGGAGTGCGGCATCGGCCCCATTGCGAGCTTTGATGCTACGGGCCTTAAAGTAACGCTCGCCGCGGAACTGAAAGGGTTTGATCCGACCCAGTTCGGCATCGATAAGAACACCGCCCGCAAACTGGATCCCTTTGTGCAGTATGCGCTGGCGGCGGCCAATGAAGCGGTGGAGCAAAGCGGGCTGGTTTCCGGCGAGAACATCGACGCCGATCGGCTGGGCGTATACATCGGCTCCGGCATCGGCGGAATGCAGACGTTCGTCGCCGAGGCGCACAAGTGTGATACGCGCGGCCCGGAGCGGGTTTCGCCGCACTTTATTCCCATGATGATCGCCAATATGGCCACGGGTCACGTGGCTATGAAATACGGCGCGCAGGGCCCGAGCCTGCCGGTGATGACGGCCTGCGCCACCTCCACCCACGCCATCGGCGAAGCGTTCCACGCCATCAAGGCGGGCTACGCCGAGGCGATTCTGGCGGGCGGAGCGGAAGCGGCTATCTGCCCGCTGGCGGTCGGCGGGTTTACCAACTGCATGGCGCTAAGCCAGCAGAGCGACCCGGCGTTGGCAAGCATCCCGTTTGACGCGCGTCGTTCCGGTTTTGTAATGGGCGAAGGCGCGGGCGTGCTGGTGCTGGAAAGCGAAGCGCACGCCAAAGCGCGCGGCGCGAAGATACTGGGTGAAATTTGCGGATACGGCAATACCTGCGACGCGTACCACGTTACCGCGCCCCGGCCGGACGCCGAAGCCGCGGCGCGCGCCGTGCGCCTCGCGATGACGGAAGCGAACTGGCAGGAGGCCGACCGGGTGTACATCAACGCCCACGGCACGAGCACGCCGCTGAATGACGCCAGTGAAACCACGGCGATTAAAAAGGCGTTGGGGGAGGAAGCCGCGCGGCGCGCGATGATCTCCTCCACCAAGAGTATGACGGGGCATATGCTGGGCGCGGCCGGCGCGGTGGAGTGCATCGCATCGGCGCTCGCGCTGATGAACGGCGTTTTGCCGCCCACCATCGGGCTTACGGAGCCGGACCCGGTATGCGATCTGGATTACATCCCGTTGGTGAAGCGGGAAGCCCAGTGTGACCTGGCGCTGAGCATATCGCTCGGGTTCGGCGGGCACAACGGCTGCGTCGCGCTAAGGAGGGCGGAAGCATGAACATTAAAGAGATCAAGGCTTTGGCTTCGGTGTTAACCCAGTCGGATCTGACCGCGCTGGAATACAGCGAAGGGGAAATGCATATCCGCTTGGAAAGGGCGCCCAAGCCAATCGCGCCGATTATGACGGCGGCCCCGTATGCCCCCGCCGCGATCCCCGTCGCCGCGCCCGAACAGGCGCTTGCCGAGGACGGGAATGATTTCAACAACCTTTGCGAAGTCAAATCCCCCATGGTGGGCGTGTTTTATGCCGCACCTTCGCCGGATGCCAACCCGTTTGTCAAAGTTGGCGATATGGTGGAGAAGGGGCAGATTGTCTGCCTGATTGAGGCGATGAAACTGATGAACGACATTGTCGCCCCGGTTACCGGCCGCATTGTGGATATCTGCACACAAAACGGCGCCGTGGTGGAGTACGGGCAGACCATTATGAAAATCGTGTAAAGGGAATAGACGCATGAACAGGGACGAAATCAAACGGCTGCTGCCCCACCGGGAGCCGATGCTGCTGGTGGATGAAATGGATATGACGGAGAACGCGGCGCACGGTCGTTATACCGTGCGCGGCGACGAGTGGTTTTTGCAGGGGCATTTTCCCGGCAACCCTGTGGTGCCCGGCGTGGTGCTGTGTGAAATGATCGGGCAGAATTGCGCCGTGCTGATTGGCGAAAAGCTGTTGGGGAAAACTCCCTTCTTCACGGGGATGAACAAGGTGCGTTTCCGCCACACCGCGCGTCCGGGAGACACGCTGGAACTGATGGCGAGCATCAAACGTCAAAACGGGCCGTTTTATGTTACCGAAGGGCGCGCGCTGATCGGCGATCAGGTAGTGGCGGAAGGGGAGTTTACCTTCGCACTGCTGGCTAACGACGAAGCGCGGGAAGCGTAAACGAGCTTTTTCAAATCGGAAGGAGGCCCCATGTTCTCCAAGATTTTGATTGCTAACCGCGGAGAAATCGCGATCCGCGTTATTCGCGCCTGCAAGGAAATGGGCGTGGCGACCGTGGCCGTGTTTTCGGAGGCGGATCAGGACGCTTTGCACGTTTCGCTTGCCGACGA
>JAQUXV010000012.1:12624-17345 GCA_028692205.1 Eubacteriales bacterium | reverse complement strand
AATGTGCTCTGCCTTGGCGAACGGGATTGCTCCATGCAGCGGAAAAACCAGAAGATACTCGAAGAAAGCCCCGCTGTGTGCGTTTCGCCCGCGCTGCGCAAGGAATTGATTGAAATTTCCGTGCGCGCGGCCAAAAATGTGGGGTATGTGGGCGCTGGTACCATCGAATTCCTGCTGACGCAGGATGGGCAGTTCTATTTTATGGAGATGAACACCCGCCTGCAGGTGGAGCATCCGGTTACGGAAATGGTTACGGGCGTCGACCTGGTAAAATGGCAGATTCGGATTGCCAGCGGCCAGAAACTGACCCTGAAACAAAAGGACATCCACATTCAACGGCATGCCATCGAGTGCCGCATCAACGCGGAGGATCCCGCGCACGGTTTCCGGCCCAGCTGCGGACGCATCAGCCTGCTGCATGTGCCGGGCGGCCCATGGGTGCGCTTTGATACGGCATTGTATCAGGGGTATGAGATTCCGCCGTTTTACGACAGCATGATTGCCAAGCTGATCGTATCCGCCCGCACGCGTGCCGAGGCCGTGCGCAAGATGCAGGCGGCGCTGTGCGAAATGGTTGTGGAAGGCGTGGAGCATAACGCGCAGACGCATATCGACCTGCTGGGCGAAAAAGCCTTTATCGACGGCAGCTACACCACCGATTATCTCACCGAACGCCGCGCCTGAGGAGTGAAATGCGATTGATCAGCAGGGAACTGTTTAAAAAACCCAACAACCGGCTGGAAGGCGAGCAGGATCAGCCGGTGAAGGCCGTCGAAACCTGCCCGGAATGCAAGGCTCCGCTCACCGGCGGCGCGGATCGCGTTTGCCCGCGCTGCGGCACGCTGCTGCCCATGTCGGCCCGCGAGCGCGTGCTCTGGCTGACGGATGAAAACAGCTTCCGAGAGCTGGATGCCGAAGTGGATACCGTGGACCGCCTCGGTTTCCCCGGATATGCCCAGAAACTGGCGAAGATGAAGGTCGCTACCGGCGAGGTGGAGGGCGTTGTTACCGGAACCGCAACGATCGACGGCAACCCGTGCGCGATATTCAGCATGAACCCTGGATTTATTATGGGTTCCATGGGCTCCGCGGTAGGCGAAAAAATTACGCGCCTGTTCGAGCTGGCTACGATGAAACACCTGCCGGTGATCGGCTATGCCGTTTCCGGCGGCGCGCGCATACAGGAAGGCATGTTCTCGCTGATGCAGATGGCGAAAACCAGCGGCGCGGTGCTGCGGCATGCCGAAGCCGGGATGCTGTACACCGTTGTGTTGACCAACCCGACGACCGGCGGCGTGGTGGCGTCCTTTGCGATGGAGGCCGACGTGATTCTGGCCGAACCGGGGGCGCTGATCGGGTTTGCGGGGCCGCGCGTGATTGAGCAGACCATGCGGCAGAAACTGCCGGAAGGCTTCCAGCGCGCCGAATTCCTGATGCAGAAAGGCTTTATCGACCGCATTGTGCCCAGAAGCGCGCAGAAGAAGGAACTGTCGCTGCTGCTTTCGATGCACGGAGAGGGGGAGGCCCGATGACGACGGCATACGAACGTGTGCAGGCGGCGCGCAGAAAAGGCCGCCCGACGACGAAGTTTTATATTGACCAGATGTTTACGGATTTTCTGGAAATGCATGGCGACCGTCGATATGCCGACGACCCGGCAATCATTGCGGGCATCGCGAGGCTGGACGGCCTGCCCGTGACCGTGATCGGCATTGAAAAAGGCGTGGATACGGAAGAAAAGGTTCGCCGTAATTTCGGCTCCGCACACCCCGAGGGTTACCGCAAGGCGCTTCGCCAGATGAAGCTGGCGGAAAAGTTCCACCGGCCGGTGGTATGCTTTATCGACACATCGGGCGCGTTTTGCGGCATCGGCGCGGAGGAACGCGGACAGGGGCAGGCGATTGCCGAGAACCTGATGACCATGATGGGGCTGACCGTGCCGATCATCTCCATCCTCATCGGCGAAGGCGGCAGCGGCGGCGCGCTTGCGCTGGGCGTGGCCGACCGGGTATGGATGCTGGAAAACGCCGTGTATTCGGTAATTTCCCCCGAAGGGGCCGCGAGCATCGTATGGAAGGACGCCGGCAAGGCGGCCGAGGCCAGCGAGGCGCTGCGGCTGACGGCGAACGACCTGCTGGGCTTCGGCATGGTGGAGCGCGTGTTTTCGGAAGAAAACGGGGACTTTGAAAAGGTCTGCGACGAACTGCGCAGCACCCTTGCCGCCGAGTTCGCCATGCTTCAGGCGATGGACGCGCGGGAGCTGACCGAACAGCGTTATGAAAAATTCCGAAAGATTGGAGGCGATGAAGCGTGATCACGATCATGGTGGACAGTGCCGCGGGGATTTCCCGGCAGGAGGCCGAACAGCTCGGCGCGCACTACGTGCCGATGACCTATACCGTAGACCGCAACCAGTTTGTGGAGCATTACATTGGGGAAAACGGCCAGTTTGAGCCGTATATCGAGCGGGAGGATCTGGAGCGCCGCACCAGCCAGGTGGCCGCATCTTCCTTTATCGCCGCGTTTGAACACCAGATGGCCAAAGGGCGGCAGGTGCTGTGTATCACCATCTCCTCGCGCCTTTCCGGCACCTATGCCAACGCCGTAATGGCTGCCAAAGAGGTTAACGAGGACGAGATTAAGGTGCTGGACAGCCGCAACTGCGCGGGCGGCATCTACTTCCTCATCCTTCGGGCGCAAAAGCTGATCGCCGATGGGCTGGAGCTGAACGATATTGTGGAAAAGCTGCTGGAAGAACGCAAGCTGATCAATAACGTCTTCACCGTCAACGATATGACCAACCTGCGCCGCAGCGGCAGGCTGGGCGTGGTGCGCCTGAGTGTGAGCACTATTTTGAACCTGCGGCCCATCCTGTGCCTGCAAAACGGCTCGGTGTTTTCCAAGGGCGTCGCGCGCGGCAGCCACGAGCAATTGCGGATGCTGGCGCAAAGCGTGCCCGACGGCAGCCGGTTTGTGGTGATCCACAGCCGGGAGAACAACCCGCAGCTGCCCGCCCTGCAGGATATGCTACATAAACGGCTGGGGGACGAGCTGGAACTTCGCATCGTCAGCCTCGGCCCGGTGCTGGCGATCCATCTGGGGCTTACGTATCTGGGCGTTTGCTGGATGGACGAGCCGAAGGATTGATACGCTGCGGAACACGCATTGTATTTCTGCGGTACCTGCCTGAAAATAGTTGACAAAACGTGTAAAACCCGCTATGATTTTATCAATACCAGTACTGGAAAGGAGGAACTACCATGGCCACAGGGTTGCGCGGTTCTTCCTTTTACTTTAGCTACAGCTTTACGGGCTATTACCGTAAGGCTGCTTTGCATTGTACTGGCTGAGGCACCCGGTTTATACGGCGTCGCACCCTCGCAGTTCAATGCTGCGGGGGTTTTTTTCATTCTGTAGGACGGTAGTACGGAAGAACAAGGGAGGACACAAACATGATTATTATTCTGAAGAAGGACCCGGAACAAAAACAGCTGGACAACCTGAAAGCGTGGCTGACCGGCCAGAAGCTGACCATTCACGAATCGCACGGGGAGAGCCGCACCATTCTGGGACTGGTGGGGGATACCAGCGCCGTGGATATCGACCTGCTGCGGGCGCTGGACATTGTGGAAGACGTGAAGCGCGTGCAGGAGCCTTACAAAAACGCCAACCGCAAGTTCCACGAGGAAGACACGGTGATCCCCGTGAACGATACGCAGATCGGCGGCGGTGTGTTCACGCTGATTGCGGGCCCGTGCAGCATTGAGGGCGAAGCCCAGATTTGCGGGATCGCCGAGGCGGTGAAAAAGGCGGGCGCGACGATGCTGCGCGGCGGGGCTTTCAAGCCGCGCACATCCCCGTATGCCTTTCAGGGGCTGCGGCAGGAAGGGCTGAAACTGCTGCTGGAAGCGAAAAAGCAGACCGGTTTGCCCGTGGTGACGGAGATTATGGACCTGAACCAACTGGAGTTTTTCGGCGACGTGGACGTGATCCAGGTTGGCGCGCGGAACATGCAGAACTTTGAACTGCTTAAGGAGCTTGGGCACACGGGCAAGCCCATCCTGATCAAGCGCGGCCTTGCCAACACCCTTCAGGAGCTGTTGATGAGCGCCGAGTATGTGATGAGCGGCGGCAACCAGAACGTGGTGCTGTGCGAGCGCGGCATTCGCACTTTTGAAACGGCGGCAAGGAACACGCTGGACCTGTCCGCCGTGCCGCTGCTGAAAAAAATGAGCCATTTGCCGGTGATTGTGGACCCCAGCCACGCGACGGGCATCGCCGCGCTGGTGAAACCGATGGCGCTGGCTGCCACGGCCGCGGGCGCGGACGGGTTGATGATCGAGGTGCATAACGATCCCTCACATGCGCTGTCCGACGGGGCGCAGTCGCTGACGCCGGAAGCTTTTGTGGATGTGGCGGGGGCCATCCGCGCGGTGCTGCCCCATGCGTGCCGTTACGACCACGGAAAGGCGGTCTGAGAAGATGGAAATCGCAATCGTCGGCCTGGGGCTGATCGGCGGCTCCATCGCCAAAGCCATTAAGAAGAACACGCCGCATACGGTGCTGGGGTATGATACCGACGAGCAGGTGATGTACAAGGCGCGGCTGCTGGACGCGATTGACGCGGAACTGACGGACGAACGCCTGGCGATCTGCGATTGGCTGATTATTGCCACGCGGCCCATGGCGGCGGTGGAATACGTGCGCGCCCATGCCGGGAT
>JAQUXV010000012.1:11023-12524 GCA_028692205.1 Eubacteriales bacterium | reverse complement strand
AACGCAAAACCCTTGCCACCTACGGGCAGCTGTTGGATTTTCTGGCGGAAAACCACCTGACCCGCAGCGATACCGTGGTGGCGCTGGGCGGCGGCGTGACCGGCGATATGGCGGGTTTCGCGGCGGCAACGTACCTGCGCGGCGTGAATGTGGCGCAGATACCGACCACTTTCCTCGCCATGGTGGACAGCTCCGTCGGCGGCAAGACGGGCGTGGACCTGAAAGCCGGCAAGAACCTTGCGGGCGCGTTCCATCAGCCCATCGGCGTTCTGTGCGATGCCGATACGCTGGATTCGCTGCCCGCGGATGTGTTTGCGGACGGCGCGGCGGAGGCAATCAAGTATGGGGTGCTCTGCGACGAACCGCTGTTTGAAACGCTCGCCGCGGGGCATTACCGCGATGGCATTGAGGCGATCATCAGCCGTTGCGTGAGCATTAAGGCGGATATTTGCGCCGCCGACGAACGGGAGCACGGGCAGCGGCAATTGCTCAACCTGGGGCACACGTTCGGCCACGCCATCGAGCGCCTGAGCGGTTACACCGTACCGCACGGCCATGCCGTGGCGACCGGCATGGTGTATGCGGCGCGTATCGCCGTGAGGCTGAACCGCTGCGAACCGGAGGCTGTTACGCGCCTGATGGCGGCGCTGCGGAACAATAACCTGCCGACCGAATCCGAATACTTGCCGGAACAACTGGCGGAGGCCGCGACGGTGGATAAAAAGCGCGCGGGCGATACGCTGACTTTTGTGTTGCCCGCGGCCATCGGCCGCTGCGAGCTGGTACCCATGCCCGTGGAGCGCTTGCCGGAGTTGGCGGCGTTTGCGACGGAGCGGTGAAAAAGAAAGGGAGCGACGGACATGGATATTCAGGCTCTTCGGGAAGAAATTAACCGGTACGACGATACGCTGGTTCAAACCTTCGTCAAGCGGATGGAGACGGCTTTGGAGATCGCGAAATATAAGCAGGAAAGCGGGCTGCCCGTTATGGACCCTGCTCGGGAGCGCGAAGTGATCAGCCGCGTTACGGCAAACTGCGACGAGGCGATGGCGGTGAATATCAAACTGCTGTACAATACGATTTTTGATCTCAGCCGTACCTGGCAGCAGCGCTACATGACGGAGGAGACGGAGCTTACCAACCGCATTCAGAAGGCGATTGAACAGACGGCGAAGGTGTTCCCCAAGCAGGCGGTGGTCGCGTGCCAGGGCATGGAGGGGGCATACAGCCAGCAGGCGTGCGACAAGCTTTTCGCTCTGCCGAGCCTGATGTATTGCAAGCGCTTTGAGGGCGTTTTTCAGGCGATTCAGAGCGGCCTGTGCGAGTACGGCGTTCTGCCCATCGAAAACAGCTCCTACGGCTCGGTCGCGGAAGTGTACGATCTGATGCGCAAATACCGCTTCTATATTGTGCGCAGCGTGCGCTTGAAGATCGACCACCGGCTGCTGGCCAAGCCGGGCGTGAAGCTGGAGGACATTCGGGAGATTGTTTCCCACGAGCA
>JAQUXV010000012.1:7059-10923 GCA_028692205.1 Eubacteriales bacterium | reverse complement strand
TGTACGATCTGATGCGCAAATACCGCTTCTATATTGTGCGCAGCGTGCGCTTGAAGATCGACCACCGGCTGCTGGCCAAGCCGGGCGTGAAGCTGGAGGACATTCGGGAGATTGTTTCCCACGAGCAAGCCATCGGGCAGTGCGGCGCGTTCCTGAAAACCATGAAGGATGTTAAGGTGACCGTGTTCGGCAACACTGCCGAAGCGGCGCAGCACGTCAGCATGAGCGGCCGCAGCGATTTGGCGGCGATTTCTTCGCCCGCGTGCGCGGCGCTGTACGGGCTGAATGTGGTGGCCGACACCATCAGCGACAGCGACAGCAATTACACCCGCTTCATCTGCATCGCCAAGGACCTGAAAATCTTCCCCGGGGCAAACCGCATGAGCTTGATGCTCAACGTTCGTCACACGCCGGGCGCGCTGTACGCCATGATCGCGAAATTTGCGGCGCTGGGCCTCAACCTGACCAAGATTGAGAGCCGCCCCATCGCCGGGACGGATTTCGAATTCATGTTTTATTTCGATCTGGATGCGTCCGTGTATGCGCCGGAGGCGCTGCAACTGCTCTGCGAACTGGATGCGGGGCCGGAACCCTTTACTTATCTGGGCAGCTACAGCGAGATGTGAGCCATGAAGTATGGATTGATCGGTGAAAAACTGGGCCACAGCTATTCGGCGCGGCTGCACGCGCTGCTGGGCGACGCGGAATACACGCTTCGCCCCGTGGCGCGCGATGAGCTGGACGCGTTTTTAATGGCGCGCGATTTTCTGGGCTTGAATGTGACGATACCCTACAAGCAGGCGGTTATTCCGTATTGCGCGGAGCTGGGGGAGACGGCCAAAGCCGTCGGCAGCGTAAACACGCTTCTGAAAAGGCCGGACGGTACGCTGTTTGGCGACAATACCGATGCTTATGGCTTTGAAAAAATGGCGCAGAGCGCGGGCATCCGCTTCGAAGGAAAGAAAGCGCTGGTGCTGGGCAGCGGCGGCACCAGCCTGACCGCCTGCCATGTGATCCGGAAAGCCGGCGGGGAAGCGGTGGTGATTTCACGATACGGCGCCAACGATTACGACCATCTGGAGTGCCATTCGGACGCCGCGTTGATTGTGAATACCACACCGGTGGGCATGTATCCGGTTGTGGAAACATCGCCGGTGGATCTTGCCCGGCTTCCGAAACTGGAAGGCGTGCTGGACGTGGTGTATAACCCGCTTCGCACACGCCTGTTGCAGCAGGCGGAAGCGCTGGGCCTTGCCCACGCGGGAGGGCTGACCATGCTTACCTGGCAGGCGGCGCGGGCGCGCGAGATTTTCGACGGGGCGGAGCCCGCGGAGGAAACGGTTCTCGCTGCGCTGAATACGCTGCGGCGCGAAGTCGGCAACCTTGTGATTGTTGGGATGCCTGGCAGCGGCAAGACCGTTATCGGCAAGCGCTGCGCAAAGCTGCTGGGGATGCGCTTTGTGGATGTGGACGCCGAAATTATAACCCGTGCCGGGAAGCCGATTCCCCGCATCTTCGCGGAGGACGGCGAAAAAGCCTTTCGAACGTTGGAAGCGAAGGCAATCGCCGAAATCTGCGGCCACGGCGGACAGGTGATCGCCACCGGCGGGGGCGCGGTGCTAACGGAAGAAAACAGAATGAACCTGCGTATGAACGGCGTGGTGGCGCGACTGATGCGACCGCTTGCGATGCTGCAAACCGAGGGCAGGCCGCTTTCCACGGGCCTTGACGCTCTGAAACGCATGGAGCGGGAACGCGCGCCGCTGTACCGGCTTGCGGCCGATTTTACCGTGACGAACGACCGGGCGCTGCCGGACAGCGTACGAAGCGTATTGGAGGGATATCATGAAGCTCTTTGTCATTAACGGGCCGAACCTGAATATGCTGGGCATTCGGGAAAAGAATATTTACGGCGCACAGACCTTCGATCAGCTGGTGGACTACATTCAGGCGGTGTGCCTGCGGGAAGGCATTGAGGTGGAATGCTTTCAAAGCAATCACGAAGGCGCAATTGTAGATTTTATTCAAAGCGCCTACCAAAACGCCGACGGCATCGTCATCAACCCGGCGGCCTACACCCACACCAGCGTTGCGATACTGGACGCACTGAAGGCCGTTGCTTTGCCTGCCGTGGAGGTGCATCTGAGCGATGTGGGCAAACGGGAAAATTTCCGGCAGATCAGCTACGCGGGAATGGCGTGCCAAAAATCGTTTATCGGGCTCGGCTTCAAAGGATATGAGGAAGCCATTCTATATCTCAAAAATACCGCGGGGCGGGAGGCGTAGTGCGTTGGAACTGTATGTAGTACGGCATGGACAAACCGACTGGAATGAAAGTGGAATTATTTGCGGGAGAACCGACCTGCCGCTGAACCGGCCGGGGAAAATGCAGGCGGACTTACTGGCGGAAAAGCTGGAAAACGAAGGCGCGAAAATAGACCTGATTATCTCCTCGCCGCTCCTGCGGGCGCAGCAGACGGCAAGGGCGGTAGCCAAGCGTTTGAACATCCCGATGGAAACGGACGAGCGGCTGATTGAACAGAATTTCGGCATTTTTGAAGGGAAATCCGACAACAGTGCGGAGTTTCAAATGAACCGTCAGAATTTCGCATTTCGTTATCCGAACGGCGAATCCATACTACAGGTGGCTTATCGCATCTACGGCTTTCTGGAAGAGCTGAAAACGCAAAAGGACAGGCGCGCCGTAATGCTGGTGAGCCACGGAAGCGCCTGCCGAATCCTGAATACCTATTTTGAGGACCTATGCAACGAAGCCTTTTTTGAATGGAAGATGGAAAACACGGAGTGCCGCCGCTATACGCTTGCGTGAACGGCGGAAAACAGCATAAAATGGAACGGATTATCCCTCGGTATAAAGCGCGCGGGGTTCGTCCTCCCGGGGGAAACGCCGCTGGATCACCGCGTAGGTAACGGCGTGGAACAACACCGTAATCAGCCAGGAAACGGGATAGCTCCACATCAGCACGGGGAGCGTCCGATATTGTGCGAATATTGTGTAAATCCATAAAATTCGAAGCCCGCACACGCCTCCGACCGTCGTGATCATCGGCAGCAGACTGTAGCCAAGCCCGCGCAGCTGCCCTACAAGCACTTCCATGATACCGCACAGGAAATAGGTGGCGCACATAATCTGCAGCCGAACCGCCCCCTGCCGGATCACCTCCGCATCGGCGTTGTAAATGCTGATTAGCTGCGGCGCAAACCAATAGAATAATCCGCCGGTGACGATACCGACCACTGCGACGACCGCCAGACAGACCCACAATGTGCGGCGGACGCGGTGGTATTGTTTTGCGCCCACGTTTTGCCCCACAAAGGTCAGGCATGCCTGATAAACGCTGTTCATGGAGATATACACGAAGCCTTCCAGGTTGCCGGAGGCGGCGCAGCCCGCCATGACGACCGACCCGAAAGAGTTTACGGAGGACTGGATCAGCACGTTGCTGATGGAAAAAAGCGAGCCTTGCAGCCCGGCGGGCAGCCCAATGCGGAAAATAGGCTGCAGCGACGAACGGCTTATCCGCAGCGAACGGGGGATGAAACGCACGCTTCCCGACGTGTGCATGAGGCAGCGCATCACCAGCACGGCGGAAATTGCCTGCGAGATGATCGTTGCCAGCGCGACGCCCGCAACGCTCATCTGGAACACCATAACGAACAGCAGGTTCAGCGCGACGTTCACCACTCCCGCGATGGTCAGGAAAAACAGCGGACGCTTGGTGTCGCCAACCGCGCGCAAAATAGCGCTGCCGAAGGTATACAGCATGTTTACCGGCATCCCGATAAAGTAGATGCGGATATACAGCGCGGATGCATCGATGACGTCTTCGGGCGAACCCATCC
>JAQUXV010000012.1:4737-6959 GCA_028692205.1 Eubacteriales bacterium | reverse complement strand
TTGGTGTCGCCAACCGCGCGCAAAATAGCGCTGCCGAAGGTATACAGCATGTTTACCGGCATCCCGATAAAGTAGATGCGGATATACAGCGCGGATGCATCGATGACGTCTTCGGGCGAACCCATCCATAATAACAGGGGCTTGGCCATGATCAGCCCGAATATGCCAATCCCAAAACCGCACAGCAACGCGAGGGCAATGGAGGTGTGTACCGTGTTGCTGACGGCCTTATAGTCGCCCGCCCCCTGCTGCTGGGCTACCGCCACGCTGGTGCCGACCGAAAGCCCGGTGAACAGGTTAATCAGCAGGTTAATCAGCGCATTGGTAGAGCCGACCGCCGCCAGCGCCTCCTTGCCGGAATACTGGCCGACCACAATGATATCCGCAGCATTGTAAAGCAGCTGCAGAATGCCTGTAATCATCAACGGAAGAGAAAACAGAACCACCTTTCGGAAGATGGATCCGCTGGCCATGTCGATTTCGTAGCGATCATCCTTCATCGTTCACGGTCATCTCCTCCCGAATGCGTTATCCTATCATATTCTGTTCGCCCGAAATAGTCAATTCGGTTGGCCGGAGAAACTGGCGTACGGAGAGATTTTTGCGGATATACTGTCTGGAGCCGCGGCGACAGTGCGGATTCAAGCATGGGGGATGCCCGCAGGGGCGAGGGCGGCCTTTGGCGCTGGATTGCGTTTGCCTGATTGTAATTCCCGTAAATCGACCTGAAAATGCAATTTTATTTTAGGAATTATTCACGATGAATGGGTGTAAAATTCATGTATAATGTATTGACAACGTTTGCACAGCATGATATCATACCCATAGACAAACAGAGATGCAATAATCCGTTGTTTGTGACTTGGTTTAATGTGCAAACGTTTTCTCAAACGCTTTTTTAGAAGATGCCACGGGAACTCATGCTTTTGATGCAAAGCGGAGTGCCGCTTTACATAGATCATCACAAAGGAGATTACCATCATGAAAAAAATCTTGGCTCTGGCCCTGGCTTTGGCCCTGGCGCTCACGCTGGTTACCGTATCGGCCGGCGCGGAAGCCGCCACCGGTTCCGTTTACTACCTCAACTTCAAACCTGAGCAGGATCAGCAATGGCAGGATCTCGCAAAGCTCTATACCGAGCAGACCGGCGTGCCCGTAACCGTGGTCACGGCTGCTTCCGGCACCTATGAGGACACGCTTCGTTCCGAAATGGAAAAGGCGGAAGCGCCCACCCTGTTCCAGGTTAACGGCCCTGTTGGCCTGAAGACCTGGGCGAGCTACTGCGCCGACCTGAAAGGCACCGCGCTGTATGACAACCTGAAGAGCGACGACTTCGCCCTCATCCAGGACGATCAGGTACTGGGCATTGCGTATGTTATCGAAACGTACGGCATCATCTACAACAAGACGCTGCTGGCCAAGTACTGCGCGCTGGACAACGCCGTGATCAGCGACGCTTCCGAGATTGTCAACTTCGATACCCTTAAAGCCGTTGCGGACGATATTCAGGCCCGCAAGGACGAATTGGGCGTAATGGGCGCCTTCACCTCCGCCGGCATGGACAGCAGCTCCGACTGGCGCTTTAAGACCCATCTGGCCAACCTGCCCATCTACTATGAATACAAAGCCGACGGCATCACCGAGACTGCGGCCATCAAGGGCACCTACCTGGATAACTATAAGAAGATCTGGGACCTGTACATCACCGACGCCACCTGCGAACCTACGATGATCGGCGCGAAGACCGGCGAGGACGCGTTGGCCGATTTCACGCTGGGCGACGCCGTGTTCTACCAGAACGGCACTTGGGCGTATGGTGACTGCATCAACGCCGGCATGACCGACGACGAATTGGGTATGCTCCCCATCTACATCGGCGCTGAAGGCGAAGAGAATCAGGGCCTTTGCACCGGTTCTGAAAACTACTGGTGCATCAACAAGAACGCTCCCGCGGAGAACGTTCAGGCCACGGAAGATTTCCTCGCCTGGGTGGTTACCAGCGATGAGGGCCGCGATGCGCTGGCCAACAAGATGGGCTTTGTAACGCCTTTCAAGGCCTTCGATGAAGGCTACACCGCCAACAACGCCCTCATTAAGGCGGCCGACGAGTACATTGCCGCCGGCAAGACCTCCGTTGCGTGGACGTTTACCACCATGCCTTCCGAAACCTGGAAGGACGGCGTGGGCAGCGCTCTGCTGGAGTATGCGCAGGGCACGGGCGA
>JAQUXV010000012.1:0-4637 GCA_028692205.1 Eubacteriales bacterium | reverse complement strand
AGGCGGCCGACGAGTACATTGCCGCCGGCAAGACCTCCGTTGCGTGGACGTTTACCACCATGCCTTCCGAAACCTGGAAGGACGGCGTGGGCAGCGCTCTGCTGGAGTATGCGCAGGGCACGGGCGAATGGAGCGGCGTTGTGACCGCTTTCGTGGACGGCTGGGCAACCGAGTATGCCGCTGCGAACGCGCAGTAAACCAAAAGCCAACAGATGTCAGAGCGCGGCAGGGGAAACCCTGCCGCGCCGCGGTGTATAAAGGGCAAATTACAAGGGGACGTTGATCAGTCCGTACCGTACGGAAAGCCCAAGCATGGGCAATAAAACGGATTTTGCCGGATTGGGGAAGGAATACGCAAACGAATCTGGAATGTCTTTTCATACGGTGCCGCGGATTGATGAGCGTTTCTTTGATGACAATTGATACAGGGGGGATGATTGGATGGAGAAAGCGATTCGGAAATACTGGCCCATCTTTGTGCTGCCGACGATGATCGCGTTCGCTATCGGGTTTCTGATTCCGTTCGTGACAGGGCTGTATTTATCGTTTTGTGATTTTACCACCGTGTCCAACGCAACCTTTACGGGGTTTACCAACTATATCAAAGCATTTACGGATACATCCAGCAATTTTGTACATTCGCTGTGGTACACGGCGATGTTCTCCGCAATTTCGACCGTGCTGATCAATTTCTTCGGCTTACTGGTGGCGCTGCTGCTGGTACGGGGATTTCGAGGCACAAACCTGTTCCGCACCGTATTCTTTATGCCTAACCTGATCGGCGGCATTGTGCTGGGCTGGTTGTGGCAGGTGATCCTGAACGGCGTGCTTGCCCAATACGGGGTCACGCTGACCTACAACGAGTGGTACGGTTTCTGGGGTTTGATGACGGTGATGTGCTGGCAGCAGGCAGGTTATATGATGATCATCTATATTTCCGGCTTGCAGGCCATACCGGGCGATTTGACCGAGGCGGCCGCTATTGACGGCGCCAACGGCTGGCAGACGCTTACGCGCATAAAACTGCCGATGCTGATGCCCTCCATTACCATCTGCACCTTTTTAACGCTGACCAACGGCTTTAAACTGTTTGACCAGAACCTGGCGCTGACCAACGGCATGCCCTCCAACCGGTCGCAGATGCTCGCGCTGAACATTTACGATACGTTTTACGGGCGCACCGGCTGGGCGGGCGCAGGCCAGGCCAAAGCAGTCGTGTTCTGCATTCTTGTCGTCGCGATCGCGATGCTTCAGCTCAGATTAACGCATTCGAGGGAGGTGCAGCAGTGATGGTGACGGTGAAAAGTAAACGGGGGCTCAGCAGCCGCAGGAATATCGTAAATATTGTCCTGACCGTTATATTCTCAATCATTTCCATTGCGTACGTATATCCTCTGTTCGTAATTCTGCTGAACAGTTTTAAGGTAAAGGCCTATATCAGCCGCGTGCCCTTCGCCCTACCGCTTGGTAAAATGTTTGCGGAAGGCTCCAACTACGTTGTCGGTGTAGCCAGAACCAATTTCTTCGATGCGCTGAAGTGGAGCTTCGTGATTACCGTGCTGTCGGTTTTCGTGATTCTGCTTTGTACGTCCATGTGCGCATGGTTTATCAGCCGTGTGAACAACAAATGGTCTAAAGCGATTTACTTCCTCTGCATCTTCTCTATGGTCGTCCCCTTTCAGATGGTGATGTTCACGCTTTCCAAAACCGCAAACATGCTCTCGCTGAACACCCCAATCGGCATTGTGGTGATCTATCTGGGCTTTGGCGCGGGGCTCGCGGTGTTTATGTTTAGCGGCTTTATGCGCTCCAGCCCCATCTCCATTGAGGAAAGCGCGATGATTGACGGCTGCGAACCGGTGCGTACGTTTTTCTCAATCGTGCTGCCGATTCTCCAGCCAACGTACATTTCCACCGGTATTCTGGAAACCATGTGGATTTGGAACGACTACCTGCTGCCCTATCTGGTACTGGACATTAAACGATACAAGACGATACCGATCGCCGTACAATACCTGAAGGGCGGCTACGGCTCGGTGGACATGGGCGCGATGATGGCGACGCTGGTGATGGCGATTGTGCCGATCATCCTGTTTTACCTGTTTAGCCAAAAATACATTGTAAGCGGCGTCATGGCGGGCGCGGTAAAGGGATAAGCCGAACCCGACGCCGGTTTCAGGCGCATGCATAATCCGATTTGTATCTTGCTCGACCGGTGAAGCGTATGAAAACACTTCGCCGGTCGGGTTTGTTTGGTTGAGAATGCAACGGACAATACTACCTCCCAAAAACTCCGGCGGGCCAGATGAGCATTAGTGGACGGCGCGCAGCATAAGCATGGCGACGCCCGGATAGGGCTTCTGCGCAACGACAATGTGGAAGCAAGCCATAGCTGCATCTCCCTCGAATGCGTTAGTCTGAACTGAAGCATCACGGTCGCGACGACAGGAGCAAGTTGGTATGTTTGGATGGGCAGGAAGCGTCCGGTGGATATCCGCTGGGCTGGGAACGGCTTGGTACGACAGGAGCCATACCTCTAAACGGACGACCGGTTGCGCTTGGACAGCATTTTTGACAATTGGGACATGCTCAGGTTTCAAAATCAGTTGTTTTGTGTATACTTATCGATAACTGCTCGGAGGTTTCGCCGGCGATTTGTGCTTTCGAAAACTCGCAGGGAAATATAGCGGTAAACGCGAATATACATAACATATAATGATTATTGGCCGCGCATAATCGTTTACAGAGAAAGAAGGGATCGGATGAAGGTCTCGAATACGCCCCACAAACCATTGATTTTCTATTATCTGATTGCCATGGTGGTGTTAATGCTGCTCAACGCGCTTGTTTTTCCGGCGTTATACAGCGTTCCCGTACAGGAAGTCGGCTATAATGAATTCCTGCAGATGATCAATGACAAGCAGATCGATCAGGTGTCGATGAGCGATACGGAGATCACGTTCACCACCAAAAACGCAAGCGGTGAAACCGTTTATTATAAAACAGGCCGCTGGCCGGATGAAAATCTGGTGAACCGTCTTTATGACAGCGGCGCCACGTTCTCTGCGGAAATTCCCACGCAGGCATCGCCGCTGGTGGAGTTCCTGATGAGCTGGGTGCTGCCGATCGCTTTCTTTGTGCTCATGGGTCAGCTGCTTACCCGTTATATGAGCAAAAAAATCGGCGGGGGCAACGCGCTCTCCTTCGGGAAGAGCAACGCAAAGATCTACATCGAGTCCCAGACGGGGAAAACCTTCGCGGATGTTGCCGGTGAGGATGAGGCGAAGGATGCCCTGCGCGAGATTGTCGATTTTCTGCACCAGCCGGAGCGATACAGCCAAATCGGCGCCAAACTGCCCAAAGGCGCGCTGCTGGTGGGCCCTCCGGGCACAGGAAAAACGCTGCTGGCCAAAGCGGTGGCGGGCGAGGCGAAAGTGCCGTTTTTCTCCATCGCAGGCAGCGAATTTGTGGAAATGTTCGTCGGTATGGGCGCGGCGAAGGTGCGCGATCTGTTTAAACAGGCGACGGAAAAAGCGCCCTGCATCGTGTTTATCGATGAAATCGATACCATTGGCAAGAAGCGCGACGGCGCCAACGGCTTTGGCGGCAATGACGAGCGCGAGCAGACCCTGAACCAGCTGTTAACCGAAATGGACGGGTTTGACGGCACCAAGGGCGTGGTGATTCTGGCCGCGACCAACCGCCCCGACAGTTTGGACAAGGCATTGCTGCGTCCGGGCCGTTTCGACAGGCGCATTCCTGTGGAACTGCCGGATCTGGCGGGACGCGTGGCGATCCTCAAAGTACATGCCAAAGATGTGAAGATGGAGGATGATATCGACTTTACCGCCATCGGCCACGCGACCAGCGGCGCGAGCGGCGCGGAACTGGCCAACATCATCAACGAGGCGGCGCTGCATGCTGTGCGCTGCGGCCGCGAAAAAGTGACGCAGGTTGATCTGGAAGAGAGCGTGGAGGTTGTTATCGCCGGGTATCAGCGCAAAGGCGCAGTGATCAGCGAGAAGGACAAGAAGATCATCGCCTATCACGAAACCGGGCACGCGCTGGTCGCCGCAAGGCTGAAGGATTCCGCGCCGGTACACAAGATTACCATTATCCCGCGCACCTCCGGCGCGCTGGGCTACACCATGCAGGTGGAGGAAGAGGAGCGTGTTCTGATGAGCAAGGAAGACGCGCTGAACCAGCTGACCACGCTTACCGGCGGCCGCGCCGCCGAGGAAGTGGTGTTCAACTCCATCACCTCCGGGGCGAGCAACGATATTGAGAAAGCGACGTCCATCGCCCGCGCGATGGTTACCCGCTTCGGGATGAGCGAGCAGTTTGACATGGTGGCGCTGGAGCAGGTTTCCAACCCGTATCTGAGCGGGGACGCCAACATGGTGTGCAGCTCGGAAACCGCCGCCCGCATAGACGCTGAGGTGGGGGATATTATCCGCAAGGCACACGCGAAAGCCAAAGAAATTTTGGAAAACAACCGTGGTTTGATGGACAGGCTGGCAAGCTATCTGCTGGAGAAAGAAACGATTACCGGCGAGGAGTTTATTAAAATCCTCCGGGAGTATGACGAGGCGAAAGCGTAACGCATACAGGCGACGCGGGCGGGGCAATAGCTCCGC
>JAQUXV010000270.1 GCA_028692205.1 Eubacteriales bacterium | reverse complement strand
TCCCCCGCAGCCCACTCAAAATTATCGGTGAAACACCAGTGGTAATACCGCTCCACCGGAAGCCAACACTCGCAAAGCGCTTTCAAATGATCGTACAGATATCGGCAGCGATAGCGATCCTCGTTGTCGCAGGTGCCGTTTTCGGTAATGTAGACAGGCAGAGGACAAATCTCATAAAGTTTTTTCGCGCATTCCACAATCCCTTTTGGGTAGATTTCCCACCCAAGGTCGTTTACCGGCGCGCCCCTTTTAACTCCGTCCCGGAAACCCGAAACAGTGGTGCGGGTGTAATAATTGATACCAATAAAATCACAGTACCGCCCCTCCGGCTGTCGGCCCGGATTGCCCACCGGAAACGTGAACCTGCCAAGGCACATGGCTTTGGAAAGGCTCCCCTGAAAGAAACGCTCCATCATGTGTGCCAGCAGCCGGTGAACGGGGTTCTTCGGGTTTTCCGGCGTAAACACACGCATATGGTTGGCAAAGCTCACCCGTGCATCCTGAACGCCCAACTCTGAAAGCGTTGCGTGGATAAGCCGGTACGCCATAATGTGCGCTTCCGCCATTACCGTCATCACATGCAGGGTCATGCGCAGGCTCTTACGTCCCGGCGGCCAGATGCCGAAAAAGTACCCGTTGGTGGCATATACGTTCGGCTCGTTGATTGTAATATACTCGTTCACGCTGCTGCCAAACGCCCGTACCATTTTCTCCACAAAGCGCAGAAAAGCAGGGATGTTTTCCCTTTTTTCAAACGCGCCTTTTTCCTCAAACCACATCGGATTGGTGAAGTGGTGCAGTGTAACCAGCGGCAGAATACCGTGCGCTTTCAGCCATTCGGCTTCCGTTACGTAGTGGGCAACGGCCTCCTCGTCGTATTCCCCTTTATGCGGCTCCACACGCGCCCATTCCACGCCGATACGGGCAATCTGCATACCCAGTTCCATCATCAACGCATCGTCCTGCTGCCAGCGGCGGTAATGGTCATCCGCGCGTGCGGGGCTGGAGCCGTCTAAAATATGCCCGGCTTCGGCCCACGCTGTCCAGCTGTGGTCCAGTGCGCCGCCTTCCACCTGTGTGGCCGCGCTGGCCGTGCCCAGCAGCAGTCCGTTTTGCAACTGAAACGCGTTCACGCTGCGCCTCCCCGTCTCTTTCTCTTTCCGCCGAACACAACGCGGGATGGATAAATATTTCCCTGATTATACCACGGAAAGCCGCTTGTTTGAATGGTTTTCACGCATATTTACACGGAAATCTGGCATTTTTTTGTTAGTGATTATAACTAACCGTATGTTTATATTCTCCACTCCATATGCATCGGTCTATAAAGGTAATATACCAAACTCTCTTTTCAACCCGCCGCGTTGCACACAAAAACCCCCGTATCCGAGCGGTGATGCATCACCTGAATACGGGGGTTCGCTTGGCTATGGAAACCTACGCTAAACTCCGCTTACTTCGCTTTGATCGCGGCCTGCGCGGCGGCAAGGCGGGCGATCGGCACGCGGAAGGGCGAGCAGCTTACATAGTTCAGTCCTACTTTGTGACAGAACTCGATCGTGGCGGGATCGCCGCCATGCTCGCCGCAGATGCCCAGCTTGATGTTCGGGCGGGTCTCGCGGCCCATCTTGGCGGCCATCTTCACCAGCTTGCCTACGCCGTCCTGATCCAGCTTGGCGAAGGGATCGCTTTCGAAGATCTTGTTGTCATAGTAGCTGCCCAGGAACTTACCGGCATCGTCGCGGCTGAAGCCGAAGGTCATCTGGGTCAGGTCGTTGGTGCCGAAGGAGAAGAACTCGGCCTCACCGGCAATCTCGTCGGCGGTAACAGCCGCGCGCGGGATCTCGATCATGGTGCCGATGTGGTAATCCAGCTCGGTGCCCTGCTCTTCAAACACCTTCTCGGCGGTTTCCACGACGATCTTCTTCACAAACGCCAGTTCCTTAACCTCGCAAACCAGCGGGATCATGATCTCCGGCACGATGTCGTAGCCCATTTCCTTTTTCACCTTGATCGCCGCCTGAATGACCGCGCGGGTCTGCATGCGGGCGATTTCCGGGAAGGTGACGGCCAAGCGGCAGCCGCGGTGACCCATCATGGGGTTAAACTCATGCAGCGCGTCGATCTTCTCGATGATCTTCTCGCTGGTGGTGTGCAGCTCCTTGGCCAGCGCCGCGATTTCTTCCACCATGTCCTTCTGAGGGAGGAACTCGTGCAGAGGCGGATCCAGATAACGCACGGTCATCGGACGGCCTTCCAGCGCCTTGTACATTTCTTCAAAGTCGCCCTGCTGCATCGGCAGGATCTTGGCCAGCGCAACTTCACGCTGCTCTACGGTGTCGGCCAGAATCATCTCGCGTACGGCGGCGATACGGTCGGCTTCGAAGAACATGTGCTCGGTACGGCAAAGGCCGATGCCTTCCGCGCCGAAGGAAACCGCCTGCTTGGTATCGCGGGGGGTATCGGCGTTGGTGCGAACCTTCAGGGTGCGGGCTTCGTCGGCCCACGCCATCAAGCGGGCAAAGTCGCCGGTCATCGCCGCTTCCACGGTGGGCAGCAACTCGGCATACACGTTGCCGGTAGAGCCGTCGATGGAGATTTCGTCGCCTTCGTGCAGCACTTTGCCGCCGACGGTCAGGGTTTTCGCATCTTCGTTGATGCGCAGTTCGCCGCAGCCGACAACCGCGGCGCGGCCCATGCCGCGCGCCACAACAGCAGCGTGGCTGGTCATGCCGCCACGGCAGGTGAGGATGCCCTTGGACATATCCATGCCTTCGATATCTTCCGGCGTGGTTTCTTCGCGCACCAGCACAACGGCGATGCCGCTCTTGCCGGCGGCGGAAGCATCTTCAGCGGTGAAGTAAATTTTGCCGGCAGCGGCGCCCGGGGAAGCCGGCAGGCCCTTGGCAATCGGCTCGGCCTTTTTCAGCGCGGCGGGATCGAAGTTGGGGTGCAGCAGAGTATCCAGCTGCTTGGGCTCCACCTTCATCACGGCTTCGTCGGAAGTGAGCATCTTCTCGTCCACCAGGTCCACGGCAATTTTCAACGCGGCGCCCGCGGTGCGCTTGCCGTTACGGGTCTGCAGCATGTAAAGCTTGCTGTGCTCGATGGTGAACTCCATATCCTGCATGTCGCGATAATGGTCTTCCAGCGTTTTGGCGATCTGTACAAACTGGTTGTACACTTCCGGCTGGGTCTGCTCCAGCGTGGCGATGGGCTGCGGCGTGCGGATACCGGCAACCACGTCTTCGCCCTGCGCGTTCATCAGGAACTCGCCGTAGAGCTTCTTCTCGCCGGTGGAGGGGTTACGGGTGAAGGCCACGCCCGTGCCGCTGTCGTTGCCCATGTTGCCGAACACCATGCTCTGCACGTTGACGGCGGTGCCCCAGCTGCCGGGGATGTCGTTCATGCGGCGGTAGTAGATAGCGCGGGGGTTATCCCAGCTGCGGAAAACAGCCTTGATGGCTTCCAGAAGCTGCACGCGGGGATCCTGAGGGAACTCGTCTCCCTTTTCGCGCAGATAGATGGCTTTGAACTTCTTAACAACCTCTTTGAGGTCTTCGGCAGTCAGGTCGGTATCGAAATTCGCGCCCTTGGCTTTCTTCACTTCGTCCAGAGCGGCTTCGAAATTGCTCTTTTTGATCTCCATAACTACGTCGGAGAACATCTGGATAAAGCGGCGATAGCTGTCGTAGGCAAAACGCTCGTTGCCCGTCTGCTTGGTCAGGCCCTTTACCGCAACATCGTTGAGGCCAAGGTTGAGGATGGTATCCATCATGCCCGGCATGGAAGCGCGCGCGCCGGAACGTACGGACACCAGAAAGGGGTTCTCCAGATCCCCAAAGGTCTTGCCGCAGATTTTCTCGGTTTCGACCAACGCGGCGTTGATCTGCTCCATAATATCGTCGGCGATCTTTTTACCGTCCTCATAATAGCGGGTGCACGCTTCCGTGGTCACCGTAAAGCCCTGCGGCACCGGCAGGCCGATGTTGGTCATCTCGGCAAGGTTAGCGCCCTTACCGCCCAGCAGCTCACGCATGTTGGCGTTGCCCTCTTTGAACAAGTAAACGTACTTTGTCATTGGTTTGCCTTCCTCCTCATTGGTTTCGGGGACAGACACAGTTTTTCTGCTCTGATCCTGCTTACATCTTTTTGATTATACAAGGTTTTCGGGCAATGTGCAAGACTGCAGCGGTACATTTTGGGAATTTGCTCGCCATTGCGCGGGTGTTTTCGCAAATGCTCCCGATATTACCACATGTCGGCCAATTTCCTGTTGACATTCCATCGGAACAGCGATA
>JAQUXV010000269.1 GCA_028692205.1 Eubacteriales bacterium | reverse complement strand
AGCACCAGCCCCTCGCATTCCAGCGTCAGCCGGCAATCGAAACGGCTGGCCGTGGCGGCGAGCTGCGCCGCGGTGGCGCGGGTAAAAGGCATCATGGGTTGCAAATTCAGTTCGGTACGAATCATACTAGGTGACCTCCCAATCGTCTAAAGCCGGTATCCGGCGTTATTTCTGCTTTTCGGGCGGCGGTTCCACCGCCGCATTCGGCTCGTACAGTTCTTCCTGCGCAAAATGGATCAACCGCCGGATGCGGTGGTTGACGCCGCTTTTGCCGATAGGCGGATCAAGCGTCTGCCCCAGCTCCTCCAGGCTCATATCCGGCGCCTGCATCCGCGCGCGCGCAATCTGCTGCAGCGCCGGGGACATGGCTCCGAAACGCTCCGTTTCCATCAGCCGGGCAATCAGTTCCAGCTGGCGCTGGCTGGCATCCATCTGCTTTTGCAGATTGGCATTATCGCAGTTCATGGCGCGATTGACGGTGCCCAGCACCTGCCGCCTTACACGGATGGATTCCAGCTTGGTTACCGCCTGGTGCGCGCCCGCCGCGGTAAGAATATCCGCGATGTGGTCGCTCTGCTTGCAGTAAAGGCTTACAGCGCCGCCGCGCTGTGTTTGCTTGATGGGCACGCCAATGCTTTGCAGGCATTTAGCGATGTTCAGCCGGAGCGTTTCATCCGCCGCGGCCAATTCCAGATGATAGCCGTGCTCCGGGTTGGAGATCGTGCCGCAGCCCAGCAGCGCGCCGCGCAGGAACGCGCGCCGGCAGCAATCCCGGTTCAGCTTTACGCGCGGCACGGTGGAGCGCAATGCGGTCGCTCCCTCCGCATCCGTTTCCATCATCCCGAGGGTGCCAAGCAACGCAGGCGCCTGATGAGGCCCGACGGTGAGCACGCACTTGCGCCGTCCGCCGAAACGCGCGTGCGTTACGTAATGCAGCTGCGCAACAATCTGCGTTTCCTTCTGCAGCAGCACGAACACGCGCCGGGCGATGGCCGGGCTTTCCATCGAGAACTGCACGCACAGCTGCCCGCGCCCCAGCAGGGAAAGCGTGCCCAGCGTCATATACAGCGCGGCAAGCTCCGAAAGCCGGCAACAGCTTTTATCGCACGGCACGCGGCACAGCTCTTCCTTACAGTCGGATGAAAAGGACATGTAAGCCCTCCATAAATACGATTTCAACCACCAAATGCATCCGCGCGGCGACGGATTGGAAAACCGCGTTTACGTCGTGCATTGTCACAAATTTAGCAAACGATAACGCTTCCGAAGCCCGAAAAGGTTTGGAGCCTATGCTTCTTGCAGCATTGGCCGGCATACGGCAAGCCGATTCAGGGACGGTTACACAGCATATGCACGGCCGGAAACCGTTTATCGCTATCCAACAGACGCGATTTATGGTGAAAATACGATTGGTTACATATGCCCGAGCGGCGCGAAGAGAAAAGCCGACGGTTACGCGGCAGCACCGCGGGGCGGACGGCAAAGCGTTGGCGATAACGTCTCTTTTTTCTATTGTACGCAAAACCGCTTCAAACGTCAAGCAAAACGAGCGCGGAACAAACGCGTGTTTTCCGCCGGGTTCAAACACCAGTTTCGGTTGATTTTCGCAGGGGGTTCTGCTATGATGGTGTAAACTTGTATACATATGGAGGGGTGCCCGATATGCGGAAAATCGGCGCTTTAGAAGCTGGCGGAACCAAGATGGTGCTGAGTGTTTTTACCGAGACAGGGGAGGAACTGGAACGGTTGACCCTGCCGACCCTTACGCCGGAAGAAACCGTGCCGCCCATGAGGGCTTTTTTTGAGAAATACGAGATCGACGCGTTGGGCATAGGTTCTTTTGGGCCTTTGCAGCTGGATCCCTCAGCGGAGAACTACGGCTCAATTACGAGCACTCCCAAAACGGCCTGGAAGGACTATCCATTGCTTCCCGCTTTGCGTGGAGAACGCAATATTCCCTGTGCGATCGACACCGACGTTAACGCCGCGGTGCTGGCGGAAGCGGAGCAGGGCGCGGCTAAAGGTGTAAGCGATGCTGTATACATCACAGTCGGCACCGGCGTAGGTGGCGGTGTGCTTTCCGGCGGCAAACTGGTGCATGGGCTGATGCACCCGGAGCTGGGGCACATGCTGCTGCGCCCAAACCCGGACGATCCCAACCCGCACGGCGTATGCCCCTACCACGACGGTTGTCTGGAGGGGCTGGCGGCAGGCCCGGGCATTGGCGCGCGCATCGGCGGCGACGCGAAAACCCTGCCGGACGACCACCCAACTTTTGCCATCGAGGCCGATTATCTGGCGCAGATGTGTGTTAATCTGGTGTTAACCCTCAGCCCGAAGAAAATTATTCTGGGCGGCGGCGTGATGCAGCGCAAAGCGCTCTATCCCATGATTCACAAACGTGTTCAGGCGTTGCTGAACGGTTATGTGCAGTCTCCGGCGATTCTTGAGCATATCGACGAATACATCGTCGCGCCCGAGCTTTTCCCCGTCAGCGGATTGATCGGCGCTTATCTGCTGGGGAAAAAGGCATTGGAAGCAAGCAAATAAAACGCAAAGCGTTTTAAGTTGCCGCGGTTTCGCTCGCGGCGGTGCACAGGATGCAGGGAATTGGGATGATTCCTTGCATCCTTTTTTATGTTGCTTGGCATAACAAAGGGCCATGCCTGCGGCGCGGGCAAGGGTGTGCGTCTGTGGACGCATCCTGCACCTTTTTACCTTTTGACATACCGCTCTGCCTGCGGGCGCGGGCAAGGGGATGCGTCTGCGGACGCACCAAAGGGCTTCCCGCTCGCCCTTTAGAAGCCTTCGGACGCATCCTGCGCCTTTTTTACCTTTTGGCATACCACCAATGCCTGCGGGCGCGGGCAGGGGGATGCGTCTGCGGACGCACCAAAGGGCTTTCCGCTCGCCCTTTGAAAGCCTTCGGGCGCAACTTGCGCCTTTTTTACCTTTGACATACCGCTCTGCCTGCGGGCGCGGGCAAGGGGATGCGTCTGCGGACGCACCAAAGGGCTTTCCGCTCGCCCTTTGGAAGCCTTCGGCGCTTGCGTTCGGCAAGGGGCGCGGATACTCCCTCTCGGAGTACAGGATAGTCGTCCACTGATACTGCGGTATCAGCGACCGACAAGCCTGTCCATCCTGCAAGGGAGCACCGCGCCCCTGAAGCAACAACCTGCAAGCGGAAGAAAAACCGGCTGTCATACATGTGAAGAAATGTGATGACAACCATATTGGAATGGTAATATACTGTGGAGCTGTTTCTACATGTCCATTGTACTTTGGGCCAATACGGTAACCATTTTCCCCCGTCGCCTGACGGCAAGCAAGGCGGGACGCGAAAGGGTTCACTCCGTAGGATGGACAGGCTTGTCGGTCGCCGCTGCCGCAGCGGCGGTGGACGACTATCCTGTTCTCCAAGGGGCAACCCTTTCGCGCAGCCCGCCGCTAACGCAGGCGACCCGAAGGGTGCAGGGGCGAGCGGAAAGCCCCTGCTCGCACCCACAGGTGCGATTCCCCCGTGCGCCCGCAGGCGCATTCCCTGCCCCGGTGCCGAACAGCACAATAAAGAGCTCAACAGGGCCCGAAGGCTTCCAAAGGGCGAGCGGAAAGCCCTTTGGTCGCACCCGCAGGTGCGAAATCCCTGTGCGCCTTGCACATAGGCAATGTGTATTTCCCTTTTGCCTTTCCAAAAGGCAAAAAAGAAAGCCCCCTTTTCAGGGGGCAATCCTATCCGAAGGATTCCAAAAGGGCAACCGGAAAGCCCTTTTTATGCCTGTACCTGTTTGGCGCCCTCGGCAACCGCCGCTTCGTTGATCGGCACAAGCGCAGCTTTCTTGGCGCCCAGCCAGTCTTCCAGCGTCGCGCGAATGCTTTCCGAGGTGCAAACGTCGGTGGCTTTCTGCACAGCGCCCAGCATCACCATGTTGGCAACGCGGTCGTTGCCCAGCGTTGCGGCAATCTGGTTGCAGGGCACGGCGATCACGGTAATGTCGTCGCGCAGGGGCACGCCCTCGATCAGCGAGGAATTGTACAACAGCGTTCCGCCCTTGGGCATGCGGGGCATAAACTTTGCCAGGCTCGGCTTGTTCATCGCCACCAGGATGGGCGGCTCGCTTACCAGCGGGCTGCCGATGGGCTCGTCGCTCACCACCACGGCGCAGTTGGCTTCGCCGCCGCGCATTTCCGGGCCGTAGCTGGGCATCCAGCTCACCTCGCGGCCCTCGCGCATCGCGCTCTTGGCGATCAGCTGGCCGATCAGCAATACGCCCTGTCCGCCGAAACCCGCGATCAGAAATTGCT
>JAQUXV010000268.1 GCA_028692205.1 Eubacteriales bacterium | reverse complement strand
GCGTCGTCAGCGAGGCTCGCCACCCGCTCGCCGCGCTTTCGATCGGTTGGCAGATAGGCGGGGGAAAGCAACGCCAACGCGCAGGGAGCGTGTTGAAGAAGAAGCGCACGTTCGGCTTCCGCATCACCCTGCAGCGCCTCGGCCAGCAGCGTACCGTCGGCGGTTTGCCGGCGGGCGGCGGCCTGCTCCGCCATCGCGGTGAGCGCGGAGGCAAGTTCGTCCTCGTTGAGCGGTTTCAGCAGATAGTCGAATACGTTCAGGCGCACGGCGGCGCGCGCGTAATCAAACTCGTCATACCCGGACAGCACCAGAATGGGCATTTCCGTATCCGTTCGGCGAATGTAGCGAGCCAGCTCCAGCCCGTCCATACCGGGCATGCGGATATCCGTAATCACTGCGTCAAAGCGCCCGTGCGCCAGCTTTTCCACCGCTTCCATGCCGTCGGCGGCGGTGGCGGCCGCTTCCCACTCCGGGCACAGTTCGTTCAGCTTCTCGGCCAGATAGCCGCGCATCAAATCCTCGTCTTCGACGATCAGGGCTCTATACATGGCTTTCTCCCTTCGGCGGCAGGCGGAGGGTGACGGTCGTCCCCTCGCCGATTCGGGAATCGATAGCCAGCCCATATTCAATGCCGAAGCGCAGCTTTACGCGCCTCGCGATGTTCACCAGCCCGATGCCCGTTTCGTTGTCGGAAGGCTCCACGGTGGCTTCGGCCAGCGCGGCGCGAAGTTCGGCGAGCTTCGTTTCCTCCATGCCCATGCCGTTGTCCGTTACCGTCACGTTCAGCCCGGCTGACGTCTCCGTAAGCGAAACGGCAATGTGCGTGTCGCCGCGCTTGGGCTCGCAGCCGTGTACGATCGCGTTTTCCACCAGCGGTTGTATCGTCAGCGCGGGCAGCAGATAATCGCCCCACTCGCCCGCGTCCGGCAGGGTATAGCTTAAGCTGCCGTAGCGTTTCTGCTGCAGGATCAGGTAGCTCTGTACGATTTTCAACTCCGCGCGCAGGGTAATTTCGCGGTCGGCGCTTACCATACCGCGCAGGAGGATTGCCAGCATGTCGATGCACTGAACGGCTTCGTCGCCCCTGCCGGTTTTAATCAGCAGGTGAATGGTGTTGAGGGCGTTGAATAGAAAATGGGGGCGAATCTGGTTGCACAGCGCCGCGTACTGCGCCTCCTTTTCCAGATAACGGGCTTCGTACACCTGCCGGGTCAGCAGGGTGTTGCGCTCCGTTTCGGCGTGGATTTGCGCAAGCATGTCGTTGAAGGAGCGCGCCAGATAGGCCAGCTCGCCGCGGCCTTCCGCGGGGGCGCGCACGCTCAGGTCGCCCGCCTGCGCGGCGTGCATCAGGCTGGTAATATTGAAAACGGGTTTCAGAAAGCGCTTCACCAGCGGCACGGAAATCAGCACGCCCAGCGCCGCGCACAGGAACGCCAGCAGGATTGCCTTTTGAAGGGCGGCGGTTGCGGCGGCGGTGAGTGAGCGCATGGAATGTACGTCGATAATCTGCCAATCCGTCACCTGTAGCGCCTGAACGGAAATCAGGTAATCCGCGCGGTCAAGCCTGAATGAAAAGGTAGTTTCGCCCTCATGGTCGGCCAGTGCCTGTGCGAGCGAGGCGCTCAGGTTGCCGCCGCTATGGTCGTTTTGGTAAATTATGTTGCCGGAACGATCCAGTATAAAGAGCGCGCTGCCCTCGCTGGTGCCCGCCCGGTCGCAGACAGCTTTAATGCCGCTGTAATCGGCATCCACCCGGATGACGCCGAGCACTTTGCCGCTGTTGCTCATACTGTTGATGCGTTGGGCGATGCCGAATACGGAAAGCGTGGTTTTCCCCTGCGTTTCGGTATGCGCGGGGAGGAACACGGCTTCCGCGCTCGAAAGCGCTTCCACATACCAGCTCTCCTGCTGATAATCGTCGGGAATATCGGCGCCGTAACGGGTTTTGCTGCTGGAATATACCTCGTCGCTCAAAATATGCGCGCGCAGAACGTCCTTTCGCGGAAGGGTCATCACCCCGGTCAGGTAATCCTCAATCACGCGGCGTTTTTCCAGCTTTTCCGCAGCGGTATCGGGGGAAATTTCCAACTGATCCATCACGCGTCGGTTATAATAGGGGGAGAGACAAAGGCGGAAAAGCTCGTCCAGATAGTTGTCCACGTTGATGGACAGCTGTTCCAGCAGCTTCTGCGTTTCCTGCGTGCTCTGGCTTACAAGGTCGGTGCGATAGTTTTGGTAGGTGAGCGCGGTCACCGAAAGCACCGCGATCAAAATCAGCGCGGAGATCATGGTCAGCAATTTTTGCTTGATGTTGGCTTTCACGGCGGCACGCCCCTTTCCGTTTCTTATTATATCGTGCTGAAAACCCCGTTGCAACGGCAGAAGGCCCCCACCTAAAGAATACGAACCTTTATCGAAAAACCCCGGTATTTTGATTTGCAAAATCGGCTTTATAATAAAACTATCAGAACCGGCCCCAAAAGCGGGCCAAATACGAAGGAGGAACATCCATGAAAAAAGCTTTGGCGATTCTGCTGGCTTTGACGCTCTGCCTTACGACCTTCACGGCTTTTGCCGAGACCAAGGTCAGCTTCTTCACCGGCAAGATTGAGACCATCGATCTGCTTAACGAGATCATCGACGGTTTCAACGCGGCCAACCCGGGGATCACCGTGGAGCAGGAGTACCAGAACGACGCAAGCTCCATTATCAAGGTGAAGTTTGCCAGCGGCGAAGTGCCCGACGTTATGACCACCTACGAGCAGGAGTTCGTAGACCAGGGCAAATACCTGGACCTGAGCGATATGAACGAGTGGTGGGACCGGCTGATCCCCTCGATGCGCGAAAGCTGCACCGACCTGAAAACCGGCAACCAGTACCGCGTATGCACCAACGTGACCATGGCGGGTTTCTTCTATAACAAAGAAATCTATGCTTCGCTGGGCCTTACGCCCGCCACCACGTGGGACGAGTTTGTTTCCAACCTGACGACGATTAAGGAGCAGATGCCGGACGTGACCCCGTGGTTCATCTTCGGCAAGGAAGCCTGGCATCTGGGCCACCTGATCGAGTTCATCCCGCACGGCTACCTGAAGCAGTCGCTGGGTGCGCTGGAATGCAAGCAGGCCATGCTCAACAACGACAGTGCCAAGCTCAACTTCGGCGCGGCGGACGGCTGCATGGCCGTGTTCGCGCAAAACCTGCTGGATCTGCAGGCCAACGGCCTTATCAACGAGGATGTGCTGACCGCCACCAGCGACAACTGCGTGCAGGCCTTTGTAACCGGCAAGGCCGCCATGTTCTCCAACGGCATGTGGGCGCTCTCCGGCATTCTGGAAGCGAACCCCGACATGGCGGACAAAATCGGCTTCGCGCCATACCCCGCCTATATGCCCGACAGCAAGCCTGTGGTGCTCTGCGCCGAGGACAGCGGCTACTCCATTTCCGCCACCAGCGAGAACGTGGACGCGGCCAAGGCTTTCCTGAGCTACCTGTTCAGCGCTGAGAACCAGAAGAAGTACAGCGAGGCGTTAGGTTCCCCCAGCGCGTTCACCGACGTGGATGCGGAATGGGCCCCCAAAGCCTTCGCCGACGAAGTGAGCCAGGTGCTCAACAGCGCCGTCAACATCGGCTTCACTAACGAGAAGCCCGCCGGCTTCAGCGGCGACGACGCGGGCCGCATGGTGCAGGATCTGCTGGCCGGCACCTACGACGCGCAAAGCTTTGCCAAGGCATACGAGCAGGCCTGGAACGACGGCTTCACCAACTAAAGTATCGTTATGTACCGTTAATCT
This sequence comes from Eubacteriales bacterium, assembly GCA_028692205.1. The sequence goes on along the minus strand of JAQUXV010000268.1, from coordinate 530 downwards.
CCCTCGCGGGCCCGCTGCCCGCAGGCAATGACATCGAACCCCGGGGTGTTGGGGATTCCTCCCCGCATCCCGGGGTTTTGGTAAAGGATGATGATTGTGAGAGCCAGGCGGAGGGACTATACCCAGTTCATGTCGCTGCCCGCGCTGCTGTTGTTCAGCCTGTTCTTCGTGTACCCGCTCATCCGCGGCATCGGCATGAGCCTGACGGATTGGGACGGGATGGGCGAAGCGAAGTTTGTCGGGTTTGCGAATTTCGCGCGGTTCTTTCAGGATTCGCGCGCTATGGGCGACATTCGCACCACACTGATCTTTGCGGCGGGCAGCGCGCTGCTGCTCAACCTGATGGGCCTTCTGTACGCCCTGCTAATGGAAAAGCCGTTCCATGGGCGCAGCGTGGCGCGGGTGATTATTTACCTGCCCGCGATCATCAGCCCCCTGATTATGGGCTATATCTGGTACTTTCTGCTGCAGCCGGGCCGCGGGTTTTTATACTACGCGCTGCAGCAGCTGGGCGCGCCGTTTCAGCTTGG
>JAQUXV010000011.1 GCA_028692205.1 Eubacteriales bacterium | reverse complement strand
CCTCCCAAGGATCTTTCCGATCTGCCGCCCGCGCCTGCGCGCCGCCCCGAACCCAACGAGATAACCGAGGGCAACGGCGACGACCCCTTTGCGGATACCGATCTGCCGGTGGACCTTCACTGATTTCACACAGCGCTGTTTCCGGTTGACCGGCGTAAGCTTTACAGCTTCCCCCGTTCGTATAAACCCCCGGCGATATCATTTCCCGCGCCTGTTTTATGCGACGGGAAACGATGCGCCGGGGTTTTTCCTGCATTCCCTTAAATTGTTGCGAACTTAATTATCTTCAGCCCTTTTTTATTATGCCAAATGAAGCCATAACCCCCGTTACAAAAGTTGGGGTTTCCACCCGCGATCACGCCAGCCGTGACCGCCCTGTCGCGGCGCTGGTGACAACTTAGACGCGGCTGCTTCGCCTGTTCCTAACTGCCCTGTGCACAGATATCCAGCTTGCACAAGGCTGCCCAGCTGACACCATAAAAGATTCTCTCCGCCGGTTTCGCCTGCCCTCCACCCCACACACAAGCTTCCAGCCTGCTCAAAACGGTGCGGATGCCAGGAAACAAGCCATGATCGGGGCGGGAGCGTACACGGACGTACGTGACCGCCCCGTCATGGCGCAGTTGACACCGCAAACGTGCCGTTTTCAGCGGGCTGGTGCCTCGTTATGGCGCAGTTGACACCGCAGACGCGCCCCGTTATTCCCCCTACCCTCCACCTCCGCACACAAGCTTCCAGCCTGCTCAAAACGGTGCGGATGCCAGGAAACAAGCCATGATCGGGGCGGGAGCGTACACGGACGTATGTGACCGCCCCGTCATGGCGCAGTTGACACCGCAAACGTGCCGTTTTCAGCGGGCTGGTGCCTCGTCATGGCGCAGTTGACACCGCAGACGTGCCCCCCTGCCCTCCACCTCCGCACACAAGCTTCCAGCCTGCTCAAAACGGTGCGGATGCCAGGAAACAAGCCATGATCGGGGCGGGAGCGTACACGGACGTACGTGACCGCCCCGTCATGGCGCAGTTGACACCGCAGACGTGCCGTTTTCAGCGGGCTGGGGGTTTAACGGCTGTATTTGCCGGTCAAAATTTCGTTAATATAGGTGTCGATGCGGGGTACCGCCGGGGTGGCCTGCGCTTCGGCCACGGAGAGCGCCCGGTCGTACGGCACGGTAATCAGGCGAATTTCCAGCGAGGCGGAAGGTTCCCGCTCGTCTCCGGAAAGAATGGCGTAGCAGCAAACCGGCGTGCCCAACGCGTTGCCGACGCTGCCGCAATTAAAAAACAGACCGGGGTTCATGGTTCGCATCGCCTGGCGGTGTGCGTCGGCATAGCCGACGACGTCGCAGGGGAACCCGTTGCAATCGGTAAACAAGGGCTCAATCGCCGCGGTATCCTGCTGGGCGAGAATCAACGTTTTCATAATCGGCCGCCCGTGGAACAGGCGAATATGCCGCCCGCTCAGGTTGAGCGTTTTTTCCAGCGGCAGGTTGCGAAGCGTTTCCAGCCGCTTTTCGCCAAGCTGTGTCCAGTAATAATTGTCAGGAGAAAACTGCCGGTAGCCGATGCCGTAGTCCCAGTTGCCGCCCAAAATCAGGTCGCAGTTGGCGACCGCCCAATCAAACGTGCGGTCGCTGGACGGGCCTTTGCCAACAATGTCGCCCAGACAGTAGATTTTATCGAGGTTTTTTGTTTTCAGGTCGCGTTCCAGCGCCTGCGTTGCCGGCCAATTGCCATGCAGGTCGGCAACCAAAGCAATTTGCATACGGGTTCCCCTTTCCGGGTGTTTGAAATTGGCGTGGTGGCGTCGCCTGCGGCCCTAAAATGCCCGCTCAGCCGCCCATGGCGGCGTACGCCGCGTTGTGGATCAGCCGCCGGAAGCGGTATACGGCGGGGTTGTTGCGCGAGGGGCAAATACGGTTGGCAAGCACGATTACGTAAAAACCGGTCGTCGGGTCCAGCGCAAAGCTTGGACCGGTGAACCCGGTGTGGCCGACGGTCTCCTTCGGGAACAGGTCGCCGGTGTAACCGTCGTCGTACCAGGGCAGGTAGAAGCTCAGCCCGCGCGCCTGCCCGAAGCCGCGCGTATGGTTTTGAAACGCCAGCTTCACCGTGCGGGCGCTTAAATACCGGGCTCCGCCCGGCAGCTCGCCCCCGGCGGCCAGCATTTGCAGAAACAGCGCCAAATCGTCCGCCGTGGAGAAAACGCCCGCGTTCCCCGCCACGCCGCCCAGAAAGCGCGCGTTTTCATCGTGTACTTTTCCGCGCAGCAGCGTGCCGTCCGCCTGTTTTTCCGTGGGGGCGATGTTGTCCCCTTCGGGCAGGTAACCGGTTTTACGCATCCCCAACGGCCAGAAAACCTCATGCACGGCCAGCTCCGAAAGCGGCTGCCCATACAGGCATTCCAGCAGCTGCCCCAACAGCAGGTACCCCGCGCAGCAATATTGCACGCGCATCCCGGGCGGGGCGATCAGCCTGGCGTTCAGCAGCAGCTCCGTCGCGCGGGCGGGGTCGTCGGTCATTTGCCACAGGTGCAACCCGGCGGGAAAGCCCGCCGTATGCGTAAGCATCTGCCGGATGGTGATATTTTTTTTGTCCTCCGGCGCATCAATAAAGGTATCCAGCTTATCCCACAGGCACAGCTTTCCGCTTTCCACCGCGCGCAGCGTGAGCATGCCGATAACCAGCGGCTTGGTGAGCGATGCCAGGTCAAACCGCGTCTGCTCGGTTGTTTTCGGTTCTTTCTCTTCGGGGCCCAGCCGACCGTACGCCCGCCTAAAGAGAACTTTATCCCCCCGGCCCGCCAGCAGCACCCCGGCGGGAAACACACGGTCCTCCACCGCCCAGCGCATTACATCGTCCGCTCCGGCAAAGTTCAAACCGCACACCCCCTACGCGTTTTCCTGTTTGGGCGGCATCGCATTTTTCCACCGATGCGCGCCAAGTCCCGCCGGCCGATAAGCGCCGTTTCCGGCGGCCGCTTCTACGGCTCCCGCCACTGGACGCGCGCCGCGCCCTCCAGCCTGCGAAGGCTCCGCCACAGGCGCGCCTTCGGGTTTACCGCCACCTTGTGCCCGCACAGGCGCAGCATTGGCAGATCGCCGTAGGAATCGCCGTAGGCGGACGAGCTGGGGTAGTCCAGATTATCGCCCATCGCGGCCAGATATTCGGCCAGCCGGAGCGGTTTTTGCACCCCTCGGCAGTTATCGCCGCACACCTTGCCGGTAAACACGCCTTTCCCGTCCACGTCGATTCGCGTGGCGACGATATCGTCCACGCCAAGCGGAGCTTTCAGGTGCTTAAGGTAGAAGGTTGAGGACGCCGAAACCAGCAGCACGGTCGCCCCGGCCTCGTGATGGCGCGCAATTTCTGCCAGCCCTTCCGGACGCAGGCGCGGCAGCAGCACGGTTTTCACAAAATCGGCGGCGATCGCGTCCACCTCGTCGGCCTTTTTTCCGTTCAGAAAAGAAATCGCGTATTCCTTCGCTTCTACCGCGGTGCGTATTTTCAGGCCGTACAAAACGGCCGTCCAGAACATTCCGGCCGCTTTTCCGGCGCCGATCAGCTTTTTTTGCCAGGCGTAACGGCAAAGCAGGATAATGGAATCCCCCCGGATCAGCGTACCGTCAAAATCGAACAAAGCATACGTTTTTTGCATGGTCTTTAAGCCCCTTTGGAAATCTGCGTCGCCATATGGAGGCGCGGAAAAGGCAGAACTGCGATACAAACCCCGGTCTAACCCCTTACGGCTGCCAAAAAGGCGGCCTAACCGGCGGCACGCGGAGAAATTGCAGATCGTTTTCCCCGCTAGTATAGCACGGCACTTGCGCCGTTGCCAATAGCGCCTCCGCTTTCGTTGACATCCCTCCCGGGCCGTGATACGCTTTGGGCGTGTGCCGTTCCTGTAACAATAAGGCGTTTATAAGAAAGGTTTTTGCCCTGCGGGGCGAATTATAACAGGAACCCGTTTTTTGATTTGTTCATCAGGAGGTGTGCGTTTGAAACGCTTTCTTTGCTTGCTGTGTGCTCTTTTGCTTCTGGTATCCGTACCCGCGCTTGCGGAAACGCCGCGGGAGATTTTCCCGCTGGATTACGACAGCCTTCCCGCCGCGCTGGAAGGGCAGCACCATTATCTGCTGGCCTGCGTGGATACCTGGGAAACCAAACCGACCAACCTTGGCAACACCGACGGCGTGATGATGGTCACCTTCGATACGCGCGCCAAACGCCTGCTGTTTACCACCTTCATGCGGGAGATGCTGGTGCAGCGGCCGGACGGGCATATCGGCCGCATAACCTTTATCGCCAAAAATTACGGCCCGGAAGCGCTTTGCAAAACCATCTCCACGCATTTCGGCGTGAAGGTTGACAAATATATCCTTTTCAGCATGGATAACGTGCAAAGCATTATCGACGCGCTGGGCGGTGTGGAAATCACCGTTACCGACGCCGAAGCCGCGTACCTGAACCGTTACCGCATCGCCCGCGACGCCACCACCCCCAGCATGGACAATGCGGGCACCTATCTTTTCGGCGGCCATGCGGCAGTCATCTACATGCGTATCCGCAAAGTGGGCGGGGACGGGGATGCGGGCCGCACGCGCCGGATGCGCACGGTGCTGACCACCCTTGCAAAAAAATATGAAACCGTAACGCTTTCCCAGGCCATGGACGTGCTGAGCTCGGTAACGGATAACCTTTGCCGCACCAATATGACCATGAGCGATATGCTGCAGGCCGTGGGGTACGCCATGCAGCTTGTGGGCGCGGAGCCGGAAGGGCTGCAGATGCCATCGGACGACGCGATGGAGCCCATTACCTACGCGGGCATGAGCACCCGGCAGGTGGATTTTGAAAAATGCCGCCAGCTTTTGAGCGATTTTCTGGATAACAGCTTCGTGGTAGTGGACCAGTAACCCCGCGCTGAAAGCGAGCAAAAATTACCTTAAACCGCTTTGCGGCTGCTGCTGCGGAGCGCGGGCGGTTCAGGCAAAAATCGCCGCTGGATAATAACCCTGTCGCCCGTCATTTCGGCCCCGAATCGGCCCTGCCGTGCCGCGGCAGGCGCGAAGATTTTGGCACGCTTTTTCCGGGTCCGTATTATTGAAAACCGTGTGGAAGAAATGAGGGCGTACAGCCGCAGCCCTTATGGAATACAGGCGGGAAAAACCACAGGTACTTTTTCCACAGACGTGGAAAGTGTGGATAACCGGTGCGTCACTCCTCGTATTTCTCCCCCGGAGGGGAAAAATGTGGCGGAAACGCCCTCCCAAATTGCAGGATTTGGGGCTTTCGGCAGAGAAAAGATCAAGGTATGAACTTTATAACGTGCCGGCCTTTCGCCGCACGATGGAAAACCAGCGGAAAATCAACCGCGCATCCACATTCTTTCCATAGGGGTTTTTTTAAGCCACAGAACAAAAAACAGCGTTTTCCTCGGTTTCCACAGGCCCTACTGCTACTGCGGTAATATAGAATATAATACTACTACCATCCGGTAGACGGAGGCGAATCATTTGAAACTGCAATGTTCCTCTCAGGAACTGATCACCGGCCTGGTAAACGCGACGCGCGCGCTCAGCGCGCGGCCGGCCACCCAGGTATTGGAATGCGTGAAGCTTACCACGGGAGAAGACGAAATCACCCTCACCTGTACGGACGGTTCCTTAACCATTTACACCCGCGTACGCGCGCAGGTGGACGAGGCCGGCGAAGTGCTGCTGCCTGGCCGCCTTTTTACCGAAATTGCCCGTAAATTGCCGGAAGGCGTTGTGAGCATCCAGATGAACGACAAACGCGTTACCACCATTCGCTGCGCGTCCAGCCGTTCCACGCTTACGGGGCTACCTGTGACCGAGTTCCCCAAAACGCTGGATCTCATCAACACGCACGCGCTGCATGTGCCCCAGAAGCGGCTGAAAGAGATGATCAGCCGGGTGGTGTTCGCCATCGCGTCGCAGGAAAGCCGCCAAACGCTTACCGGCTGCCTGATGGAAGTAACCAAAACGGAGCTTCGGTTGGTCGGTTTGGATGGGTTCCGCCTTGCGCTGCAGCGGATGCACGGCGATTTTGTGCTTCCGGAAGGAAATTCAACCGTGAAAGCCATCATCCCCGGCCATGTGATGGGCGAAATGAGCCGCATTATGGACGACAGCGAGGACGCGATGCTGACCTTCCATATGGACGGCTCCCACCTGATGGCGATCATCGGCAATACGACGATGCTGACCAGCCTTTTGGCGGGCGAATACATTAACTATCGCCAGATTCTGCCGGAAAAATGGCTTACGCGCATCACCGTGAAGCGCAACGAGCTGAGCGACGCCATTGAACGCGCTTCGCTGATGGCCCGCGAAGGCAAAAACAACCTTGTTCGCATGAAAGCTTCCGGCGACGTGCTGCAAATTACCTCCATGAGCGAGATCGGCGACGTGCTGGAGGAGTTGAGCGTGCATCTGGAAGGCGAGGAGATTGAAATCGCCTTCAACGCCCGCTACATCAGCGACGTCATCAAGAATATCGACGACGAGTGCTGTATGCTCTCCATGAACACCAACGTCAGCCCCTGCGTGGTTTCCCCCGTGGAAGGCGACGAATACCTGTACCTTGTGCTGCCCGTGCGGGTAGCCAACTGAGAAAACGATTCACAAACGGCGTAAACAGACGATTCTGCCGGATTTCCGCGGCTAATCGGTCTGCGTTGCCGCTTATACCGCATGGAGGCGTTCGTACGTTACGGTACGCGAACGCCTCCATGCGGTTTTTTTGCGCTTTCACAACTACGAGCGTCCAAATAATCCGTTTGCACTGAAAAAATCGATTTTGGGCGATTTTTACGCCTTTCCGGTCGCCTGTTTGCTTTTCGGGCCGGAGATAGCGCGTTTTCTCGAAGAAAGAGGATGTATATCTCAAAATTTCCGCTTCGTTATCGGCCTGACAGTAGGCAGGCACACCGTCTCATGCTTCTTTACAAGTCGGGCCTACTCCGTAAAATTGGCTTTATTTTGCGCTTTCAGAGCGCGTTTTTCTTTTTCGGCCCCAAAAATACTTGCGGTTTGAGGGTCTGTCGGTTGACAAGTAAAAACAGGTGTGTTATAACGTGACCGAAACAGTAAATATAGTCATACGGTATGGAGGCGGACATGAGCTATATCTCTTTCGATCAGGTTTGTAAAGATTACGGCGTCGGCGCGTCCGCGGTACACGCGGCGGACCACGTAACCTTCGGCATCGAACAGGGCGAGCTTTGCGTGGTGCTTGGCCCCAGCGGGGCGGGCAAAACCACGGTGTTGAACTTGTTGGGCGGCATGGACAAGGCGACGGGCGGCACAATCCGGGTCGGCGAAAAAACGATCACCCGGATGCGTTCGCCGCAGCTGACCGAGTACCGGCGGCTGGACGTGGGCTTTGTGTTCCAGTTTTACAACCTTATGCCCAGCCTGACGGCGCTGGAAAACGTGGAGCTGGCTCGGCAGGTGTGCCCCAAGTCCCTCGACCCCGAAACGGTGCTCAAACAGGTGGGGCTGGAAAACCGGATGAACAACTTTCCCGCACAGCTTTCCGGCGGCGAGCAGCAGCGCGTGTCCATCGCGCGGGCGCTGTGCAAGAACCCGGCGCTGCTGCTGTGCGACGAACCCACCGGCGCGCTGGACAGCAAAACCGGCGAGCAGGTGCTGGAGCTGCTGACACAGGTCAGCAAAACCTATCGCACCACGGTCGTCATCATCACCCACAACGCTAACATCGCGGCGCTCGGCGACCGGGTTATCCGCATGCGCAGCGGCAAAATCGCCGAGAACACCGTTAACCCGAACCCGGCGAAGGTGGAGGAAATCGCATGGTAGTCAATCGCCGCCGTTTGACGGCCCTGCGTAAAAAACTCTGGCGCGATATGGGCCATTCCGCCATGCAGTTTGTGGCGATTGTGCTGCTGTGTGCGCTGGGCACCTGGGTATACAGCGGGCTGGATGGAACGTGGCGGATGATCGACCTTTCCGCCGAAACGTATTATACCCAGTCCAATCTGGCGGATTTCTGGGTCAACGTTACGTCTGCCTCCAAGTCCGATCTGGACAGCCTTTCAAACCTTCGCGGCGTGGCGGCGGTTCAGGCCCGTTTTACGGATGAGATGGACGCACCGGATTTGGGCGACGACGTATCGCTGGAAGTGCATGCGTATCAGGGCGACCCGCAAATCAACGTTCCGCTGGTGCGGGAGGGGGAAGCGCTGCAAAGCTCCGACCGGCGCGGCTGCCTTTTGGGGCAGCAGTTTGCCGAGGCGCACGGGCTGGCGGTAGGCGACAGCCTGAAGCTGGACGTGGAAGGCACGGAGATGACCTTCGTCATTCGCGGCATTGCGCTTTCCGCCGAGCATGTGATTACCGCCAAGGACGTAACGCCCGACCCCGAGCATTACGGATTTGCGATCATCAGCTGGAACGCGGTGGATTTTCTGCCGTTCAACGAAGTGCTGGTTAAAACCGAGCCCGGCGCGGAAAACACGGCGATTGAGAGCGACATTCAGGCGCTTTTGCCGGAAGCGCTGATTTTAACGCAGAAAACCCAACCCAGCACGCAGCGCACGCGCACGGAAGTTTCACTGTTTAAGAATCTGACCTATGTGTTTCCGGTGCTCGCCTTCGGTGTGGCCGCGATGATCGTGCTGACCACGCTGACGCGTATGATTGAAAACCAGCGCATCCAGATGGGCACGCTGAAAGCGCTGGGCTACAATCGCCGCCAGATTCGCAGGCATTATCTCGCTTACGCGTTCGTGCCTTCGCTGTTCGGCGCGCTGCTGGGGCTGATCGTCGGCCGGTATACCCTGCCGGATGTGCTGTACGCCATGGATGCGCCGTACTACATACTGCCGCAAAAACTGCGCGCGCCCATCTCGCTGCCCTCCTGGGGGATGACGGCGCTGATGGTGCTGCTGAGCGTGCTGATCTGCCTGTACGCGTTCCATAAGCAGGCGCAGGAAATGCCTGCTGCACTGCTGCGCCCCAAGCCTCCAAAGGATGGCAGCCGCATACTGCTGGAAAACTGGAAAAGCCTGTGGCACAAGTTTTCCTTCAATTGGAAAATGGTAGTGCGAAATATTGCCCGCAGCAAGGGCCGCATGGTTGTCGCCATGGTGGGCATCCTCTGCTGCAACATGCTCATCATCTGCGCCATGGGCCTGCAGGATTCTATTAAAGCTTCGATCGGCGATTATTATTATGGCACCGTGGGCTACGACCTGCGCGCCGATCTGGATTCGACCGCCGGAACGCTTTCCGGCTATCAAAGCCGCCTGGAAGCCGAGCGGATTGAAGGCGTAATGGAAAAGAGCGTCAGCCTGCGCTTTGGCGGCGATTCCCGTACCGTGGTCATGAATGTGCTGGAGCCGGATCAGCAATTGCTGCGGTTGGGCAAAAACAACGCGGTCGTGCCGCTGCCGGAGAACGGCGTCGCCGTAAGCTGCAAGCTTTCGGAGGTGACGGGCATCGCCGCGGGCGATTCGGTGGAAATATGGCTGCCGGGGGACGACCGGCCCCTGCGTTTCACCGTGAGCACGGTATACGAAACCAATATCGGACAGAACGTATTCATTTCCAGCGATTTGTGGGAGGCGCAGCACAAAGGCAAATTCATGCCGACGGCGCTCCTGATAAAGAGCCCTACGGCGCTCACCCGCCACAGGCTGGCGGAAATGGACGAGGTTAGCAGCTTTAAAGAGCCGGGCGACCAATACCGCCAAACAATGACCATTATGGATTCCACCACCGCCGTATTCAACCTGATGTACGGCGCGGCGCTGGGGCTGGCCTTTGTGATCAGCTACAACATGGGACTGATTAATTTCACCGAGCGCACGCGGGATTACGCGACGCTTAAGGTGCTGGGGTATCACCAGAAGGAGATCCGAAAGCTGATGATGCGGGAAAACAACCTGATTACGCTGCTGGGCGCGGCGCTTGGCATTTTCCCCGGCATCTGGCTTACGCAGGCGGTGCTGAGCGCTGTGCATTCGGAAAACAACGTGTTTACCGCAAGCGTGACCCCCTACACCCTTGCCGTGGCGACGGTTATCACATGCCTGTTCAGCGTCCTCATCGAGCGGCTGCTGACGCGCAAGGTGCGCGCTATCGACATGGTGGAAGCCTTAAAAAGCGTCGAGTGACGCAAAAAAGGAGTTGTACAGGATGAAAAAGTGGTTTATTCTTTTGATGGTTCTTTGTTTGCTGGCGGTTACGCCGGCATTGGCCTCCACCGACCTTACCGGCCGCCCCATTGCGGACGGCGTGGTGGCCGCGACCGCGTTTACCGATATCACCGCGCCCTACAGCGGCACGCTTCAATCGTTCGACCTGGAAAGCGGCGACGCCGTCGGCGAGGGCGATGTGCTGTTCACCTACGTAACCGGCGATGTTTACGCGCCGGAGGATGGCGTGGTGAAGGCGGTTTTTATCGCCGCCGGGGACGACGCGGCTTCTGCCATGGGCCGCTATGGCGCGGTGTTCGGCATCGAACCCACGGTCGAATACCGGGTGGAAGCGTCCACCGCGGGCGCGGCTAACGACAACGACAATAAGCTCCTCCACCTTGGCGAAACGCTGTACTTCAAAACCTCCGGCACCAACGGGGACGAGGGCGAGGGCCGCGTGGTGGCGGTGAACGGCAAAGATTACACGGTGGATGTACTGGACGGCGATTTTGACCTGAACGCGTCCGTAACCCTATACCGGGAGGACAGTTACGCCACCAAGACCTGCGTGGGCAAGGGCACAGTTACCCGCCGCGACCCGGTGCTGGTGTCCGCCTCCGGCCGCGCGGCGAAGGTATACGTGCAGGAGGGCGACGCCGTAAAAAGCGGCGATCTGCTGGCCTCCTTCGTGAGCGCGGACGCGTCTCCCCTCGCGTACGGGGATACGGTTGTCAGCGGCTGCGAGGGCGCTGTGAAAACCGTGGCGGTTTCCCCCGGGCAGCAGGTGTGGAAGGGCGAATTGCTCTGCCGGGTGGATTTGACCGACGAGATTGAGGTCGTGGCGGACGTGGACGAGGTGGATATGGGCACGCTCAAGGTGGGCGACATGCTGCCTGTAACGCTGGATGTGAACGAAGGTAGCGTAATCACCGGCACCGTAACCCAAATTTCGCAGCTCGGCGTAACCAGGCAGAACGCCGCGTACTTTACCGTGCATGTCTCCATTCCCCGCGGCAGCGCCCTGTTGGGGGCTTCGGCCTCCGTATACCTGCCGGAGCAATAATCAGCTGTTGGGCTGATCGAACCAAAAAATCAGGCGGTATCAGAAAAATAATTGGAGGGAACCGTATGGCAGTAAGCTTTAGCGACAAAGAAAAAAGCAGTATTATTACCGCTCTCCTGCAGGCCGCGGGACGCCATGCGACCCTCAAGGGGATGCGAAAGACCACTGTGGACGAGCTGGCCGCGGAAGCCGGGATTTCCAAAGGCGCGTTTTACAAGTTCTATTCCAGCAAGGAGCATCTGTTTCTGGAAATGCTGGAGCAGTGGCATGCCGAAATATCCCGGCAGGTAACGCAGGCGCTGGCGGAAAACGAGAAGCTGCCTCCGCGCGGCCGTGCGGCGCTGATGCTCAAAATCGCGTGGCGCGCCATGCGGGAGCATTCCATCGTCGGCTTCTGCCGGGACGATCTGCCTTTTATGCTGCGCAAGCTGCCGGAAAAGCTGCTGCGAGATCATTACCAGAGCAATGAGGATTTTATCCGAAGCCTGATGGAGCAGGCGCGCGTAAAGCCCGCCGTGCCGGAGGGCGAGGTGTACGCGGCTATCCGGATTCTGATGCTGTCCCTGCTGGTTACCTCGCAGGTCGGCGAAAACTACGGCAAGGCAATGGATCATTTAATCGACGGGGCTTGTGAGTTGATGATCCAGCCTACTGAAATAGCAATCGGGAAATGAGAAATGAATTCCACGAACGTCGACGGTGTTATTTCCGCCATCCCGAGCCGCTGTCATCCTCGAAATAGCGCTGCTATTCCTTCGGATTCCATCAGCCCGGCCTGACGAAAATTCCACTCGACGCCGCACGCGTTCTTCCTTTCTCGTTTCCCTCGCGTCTGTTTCGGCCTGTAAGAGGCTTTTAGATTAGCGGGGGTAAAGATAATCCATTTTCGGTCAATAATACCTTAACGAAAAACAGGCGCCGGTTTAGCTTTAAGGTGATAAAACATTCCCAATCGGAACCGGCAGGAGGCAAGACAAATAGGCGCTTTTTCGTTCCGAATACGGCCGCGAAACCTGTCGCGGCCGTATTTCCTGCCCCGCGCGGCTTTACATACGCGAGTTTTGTCGTGTATAATGCCTGTGACAATGAAAGAGTAAGGTGATTGGTAATGACGGAAAGCAAAAAGCGCGTCATTTTGAAACTGAGCGGCGAGGTATTGGGCGAAGACGGAAAGCTTTTTTGCCACCGGGCATTTGAAAACGCCGCGCGAACCCTGATCGCCGTTCGGGAAACCGGCGTGGAGCTGGCTGTGGTGATCGGCGGGGGCAACGTATGGCGCGGGCGGCGCGGCGAGGCCACCAAGATGGGGGCCGTGGCGGCCGACCAGATGGGCATGCTCGCCACCTTGCAAAACTGCCTGTACATGGCCGATACGCTTACGCGGCTCGGCGCGAAGGCAACCGTGATGAGCGCCGTGGAGATGCAGCGCTTTGCCACTCCGTACCAGACGGCGAAGGCGAAGGAGCTGCTTTCGGCAGGCGAAATCGTGCTGCTGGCCTGCGGCACGGGCAACCCTTTCTTTTCCACCGATACGGCGGTCGCGCTCCGCGCGCTGGAACTGGAATGCGACGTAATACTCATGGCGAAAAACGTGGACGGCGTTTACACCGCCGACCCGAAAACCGATGCTTCCGCGCAGATGATCCGGGATATGACGTACGACGAATGCGCGGCCCGGAACCTACAGGCCATGGACGCGGGCGCGTTCGTGCTGCTGCGGGACAACCGTTTCCCACTGGTGCGCGTTTTCGCGCTGGATCCCGCGGAGAACATGCTTAAGGTACTGGCCGGGGATCCCATGGGCACGGTGCTGCATCCCTGAAGCCGTTTTAGTTGTTAAGGCTGCGCCGCATGCCTGCGCAGCGCAATGATCCGGCAGAGGGGTGCGTTTGATCGGCCCGGCAGGGCGGTGCAGGCCCTCCCCGCGTCCGTCCTTTGCGCTATCCTGTTGATAGCGCGGGATAGGCGAGGCGACGTACCGTTTCGGCCAAAAACGCCGCCCCATTGTTTTTCCGGGTGTGCCGCTTTAACATAAGATATAGCAGAAAATATGAGGTATCCATGCATCAAATAACCGCAGGCATCAAGCGCCTGTTTGCGCCGCGGGATATGACCGTCGGCAAGCCCATGACGGAGCTGATCGTGTTTTCGGTGCCGCTGCTGATCGGCAATTTCGCCCAGCAGCTGTACAACACCGTGGACGCGATTGTGGTGGGCAATTATATCGGCGATAACGCGCTGGGCGCGGTGGGATTAACCAACTCGATCATGAACCTGCTGCTGGCGCTGTTTATGGGCGTGGCGACGGGCGCGGGCATTGTGGTGGCGCAGTATTTCGGGGCCAAGGATCGGCTGCAGCTTTCCCGCTCGGTGGGCACGATTATCGTGGCGACGTTCTGGGCGGGGGTGATTACCACCGTTCTTGGCGTAACGATTTCGCGGCCGCTGCTGCTGCTGCTGGATACGCCAGAAGAAATGCTGGATATGGCGTCAGCTTATCTGGTGATTCTGTTTGCGGGCATCACCGGGTGCGCGTATTACAACATTCTAAGCGGCATTCTTCGCGGGCTGGGGGACAGCGTATCTCCGCTGATTTATCTGTTGATCGCCACCGGCCTGAACATCGGGCTGGATATCCTGTTCATTACCCGCTTCAACATGACCACCGACGGCGTGGCGCTGGCGACCGTGATTGCGCAGTCGGTTTCCGCGGTGTTCTGCTATCTGCGCCTTACCCGCATGAAAGATGTGCTGGATGTGAGCTTCAAAACTTTGAAGCTGGACAAGCCCATCGCCATTCGCGCCCTCAGGCTGGGCATGCCCGCGGGCTTCACGCAGGCGATTTTCTCGCTGCAGGCGGTTATCGTGCAATCGTTGATGAACTCGCTGGGGCCGGTGGTGGTAACCACCTACACCGCTGTAATGCGCGTGGACGGCTTCGCCATGATGCCGAACTTCACCTTCGGCATCGCGGCCACCACCTTCACGGGGCAAAACCTCGGCGCGAAGCGGCTGGACCGCGTAAAACGCGGCGCGGTGGACGCGGTGAAGCTTGCGCTGGTGTGCTCTACCGCGCTTACGATTTCGATACTGCTTTTCGGCCGTCAGCTGGTGGGCGTGTTCACCCAGACGGAGATGATCATCTCGCTGGGCGCGCGTATGATGCGCATTCTCGCCGTGGGGTATATCGCCTTCGGCATCACGCAGACGCTGAGCGGCATCATGCGCGGCATGAACGAGACGGTGCTGCCCATGTGGATCAGCATTATCGTGACCATCATCATCCGGCTGCCGCTCGCCTATCTGTTCGCCGCGATAACGCGGTCAGCGGAGTGGCCGAACGGAAACCCGTCCAGCATTTACTGGAGCCTGCTGATCGCTTGGGTGAGCGGCTGCCTGCTCACCTCGGCCCTGTACCGATGGGGCCGCTGGCGAAGGCGGGCGGAAGCCTATTTTGAGCCGGGCGCGAAACTGGAATAGAACGATACGCAAACAACGGGAGGAAACGCCATGGATGATATGAGAATGACGATTGCGAAGCTGATCGCCGCTGCAATCGAAAAGAGCTTTACGGGGGCGGAAGGCCTGCCGGGGCAGGACGAGATTGCGGGCTTTCTGGAAGTGCCGCCGGAGAAAAGCATGGGGGATTACGCTTTCCCCTGCTTCAAGCTCAGCCGCGCGCTGCACAAGGGCCCCCCGCAGATCGCGCAGGCGCTGGCCGGGGCGATTGACGCGCCGGATGTGTGCGAGGCCAAAACCATCGGCGGCTACCTGAACTTTTTCTTCAAGCGCGACAATTTCGCCGCCCAGACGGTGGAGAAGGTTCTCGCGGCGGACGGGCGCTTCGGCGCGTCCGCGATGGGCGAGGGTAAAACCGTCTGCATCGACTATTCCTCCATCAACATCGCAAAGCGCTTTCATATCGGCCATTTAAGCACCACCATGCTCGGCCACAGCCTGAAGCGCATCTACGACTTTTTGGGCTACAATACCGTCGGCATCAACCATCTGGGCGACTGGGGCACGCAGTTCGGCAAGCTGATCAGCGCCTACAAGCGCTGGGGTAACCGCGACGAGGTGGAAAAGGGCGGCGTGGAAGCGCTGACCAAACTCTACGTACGCTTTCACGAGGAGGCCGAAAAGGAGCTTCAAGCCACTGGCGGCCACACGCTGGAGGATGAGGGCCGCGCCTATTTCAAGGCCATTGAGGACGGCGACGCCGAGGCCATGGCGCTCTTTAACTGGTTTAAGGAGGTCACCCTCAAGGATTGCGCCCGTGTGTACGATATGCTGGGCGTCACGTTCGACAGCTACGCGGGCGAATCGTTCTACAACGATAAGATGGATCGCGTTATCGACGAGCTGAAGCAAAAAAACCTGCTTACCATCAGCGACGGCGCGAGCATTGTCGATCTTTCCGAAGATGATATGCCGCCCTGCCTGATTTTAAAAAAGGATGGGGCGACTCTGTACGCCACGCGGGATATCGCCGCCGCCCTCTACCGTGCGGATACCTATCACTTCGACAAATGCCTTTATGTGGTCGCCTACCAGCAGGATTTGCATTTCCGCCAGTGGTTTAAGGTGGTGGAAAAGATGGGATATCCATGGGCGAAGGATCTCGTGCACGTTTCCTTCGGCATGATCTCCTACGAGGGGCAAACGCTGTCCACCCGCAAGGGCTACGTGGTCTACCTGGACGAGCTTTTGACCCGCGCGCAGGAAAAGGCTCTCGCCATTATCGAGGAGAAAAGCCCGGGACTGGAAAACAAGCTGGACGTTGCGCGGCAGGTGGGAATCGGCGCGGTGATCTACGCCGACCTGCAAAACAACCGCATCAAGGATATCGATTTCTGGTGGGATCGGGCGCTGAACTTCGACGGCGAAACCGGGCCCTATGTGCAGTACACCCACGCGCGCTGCTGCTCGGTGCTGCGCAAGGCAGCGGAGCAGAGCCAGCCGGCGGCCGAGCCGGATTACGCCGCCCTTTCGGACGATTATTCGCAGGAGCTTTTGCGCCTGTTAAGCCGCTTCCCCGAGGCGATTCTGGACGCGGCGGACAAGTACGAGCCCAGCATGGTCACCCGCGCCGTAACCGAAATTGCCAAAGCCTTTAACAAGTTCTATTATGAAAACCGCATTCTGGACGATGCCGAAGGCGTGCGCGAAGCGCGCCTGCGCCTCACCCGCGCCGCGCGGGATGTGCTGCGCACCGGCATGTACTTAATCGGCATGGAAGCCCCGGAGCGCATGTAACGGGGATGGGGAGGACGGCAGGGGTTTCACCCCTGCACCCCGACAAGGGCTTGCGCCCTTGACCCGTCTTTGCCCGCGCATCCGCGCGGCCAGGGAACAGGCAATGATTACTTGATTCCACACGCGGGAACACGCATAGCGATAACGTACCTTTGGAAAAGAATGGCGAGCCTGTCGGATTCGCTTTCAAAAAAACGGTTTGCACGAAAGGAAACTCCATGCAGCAGATTACCAGCCTTCGCAATCCCGCCGTATTGGCGGCCAAAGCCCTGCAAACCAAGCGCGGGCGGGACGAGAGCGGGCTGTTTCTTTGCGATGGGGAACATATGGTCGCCGAAGCGGTGCAAAACGCGCCGGAGAGCATCCAAGCGGTCTATGTGGACGAGAAACAGGCGGAGAAGTACGTAGCTATCCTCGATGCGGTTTCAACGGAGAAGCAGTTTTCGGTGCCGGAACAGGTGCTTGCGGCGATATCGCAGGTGAAAACCCCGCAGGGAATCGCCGCGGTGGTGCGAAAGCCGCTGCCTACAGCGCTTGAGAGCCTTGGCAACAGGATCATTTTGCTGGAAAACGTACAGGACCCCGGCAACGTGGGCACGGTGCTCCGCACGGCGGACGCTGCGGGCTTTGCAGGCTGCGTGCTCACCCCCGGCTGTGCCGACCCGTTTTCGCCCAAGGCGCTTCGGGCCACGATGGGCAGCGTTTTCCGTGTGCCGGTTGTGGAAGCGCAAAGCGCGCCGGAGGCAGCCGAGACGCTGATTCAAAAAGGATACGCGGTCATTGCCGCCGTATTGGACGGCGAAGATTTTTACGCCCGTAAACCGCTGCCGGACAAGGTATGCCTGATCGTCGGCAACGAAGGCGCGGGCATCACGCCGGAGACCGCGCAGGCTGCGAGCCACCGTTTCCGCCTGCCCATGCGGGGCGGCGCGGAATCGCTGAACGCGGCGGTCGCCGCCGCCGTAATGATGTACGAGATTGTTCAGCGGGGTTGACCATGGAGGAAAAGCGGATGGGAAACGAGAATCCGTTACCATAGCGAAGGAGGCCCGATTATGGAAAAACAGACCGTTAATTTTCACAGCCTCAGCGCGGCGGCGCAGCAGGCGGTGCTTCAAAGCCAATGTGACGAGGAAACCGGCGCTTTAATTTATGCATTTATGGCTAAACATGAAAAGAACCCGGAAAACAAAGAACTGTTAATGCGCATGGGTTCGGACGAAAAGGTCCACGCCGCCTACTGGCAAAGCATCAGCGGGCAGGAGGTAAAGCCGAACCGGCTGAAATTACTCCGGCTTAAGCTGCTAACGCGGATTTTGGGCTTTACCTTCGTGCTGAAACGAATTTCACGGGACGAGACCGAAGCGGTCGCCGGGTATGAGAAGCTGAAGGCGGAGATCCCGGATGCCGCCGGGGTGCAGGCGGACGAGATGCGCCACGAGAAGGGGCTCATCAACATGCTGGATGAGGAGCGCCTGCAGTATGTGGGGTCAATGGTGCTGGGCCTGAACGACGCGCTGGTGGAGCTTACCGGCACCATCGCGGGCCTATCCTTTGCGCTGCAAAACACGCGGGTGGTGGCGTTAAGCGGCATCATCACCGGCATCAGCGCCACGCTCTCCATGGCCGCCAGCAACTACCTGGCCGAACGGGCGGACGGCAACGAGAACGCCATGAAATCCAGCATCTACACCGGAATCGCCTACCTGATCACGGTCGCGCTGCTGGTGCTGCCCTACCTGCTTTTGCCGGACAACCTTTGGATGGTCGCGCTGATCGCGATGATAATGGTTGTGGTGCTGGTGATTTTGGGCTTCAACTATTACGTCAGCGTCGCGAAGGGCGTGCCTTTCAAACGCCGCTTTATCGAGATGGTCTCCATCAGCATGGGCGTTACGGTGATCGCTTTCCTGATCGGGCTGCTTGCCAAAGCGCTGCTCGGCGTGGACATCTAAGCGAGGAAAAGGAGGAAGAAATCTCATTCGAGCTGCCGTATGGATTTCCGCCTCACAGGGGCTGTGGGATCTTGGAAGTTTACCGGTCTAACGCTATAAAGATATGAATATATAACAACCCCGACGCAGATTTCAGTATCTGCGTCGGGGTTGTTTGTTAAAAACAAAGGGTTCTTGAGGAATGCCTGTTAAATCGGTTGGATGTGCCAGATTTTGTCGTTGTATTCGCTGATGGCGCGGTCGGAGGCGAAGTAACCGGACTTTGCCACGTTGACGATGGCTTTTTTAAGCCACAGCGCGCGGTTTTGATAATCGGTCAGCATCCGGCGATTCGCCATGGAGTAACTGCCAAAATCCTTCAGCACGAAGTAGGCATCCGGCATTCCGCCGTAATCGCCCATCAGCAGCATGTGGTACAGATCCTGCAAGGCCATCGGCTCGTTGGGGAACAGCGTGCCGTCCAGCCATTGGCTCAGCGCCCGGCGGATTTCCGCGTTGGTTTCAAAAATGCTCATGGGGTTATACGCGCCCTCCCGGTACATCCCTTCCACCGTATCGGCACGCATGCCGAAGATGTAAATGTTATCCGGCCCGACAAGGTCGTAAATTTCCACGTTGGCGCCGTCCATCGTGCCAAGCGTCAGCGCGCCGTTCATCATAAACTTCATGTTGCCGGTGCCGCTGGCTTCCTTGCCGGCGGTGGAAAGCTGCTGGCTGATCTCCGCGGCGGGCATCAAAAACTCGGCGGTGGAAACGTCGTAGTTTTCAATGTAAACCACTTTCAGGAATTTGCGCGCGCGGGGGTGCTGGTCTATCAGCTCGGCGAGGGCGTTGATATAGCGGATAATCAGTTTGGCGCGGTAGTAGCCCGGCGCGGCCTTCGCGCCGAAAAGGAACAGCCGGGGCGGCGCGTCGTAATTGGCGTCCTCCACAATCCGGTTGTAAAGCACCTGAATGTGCAGCGCGTTCAGCAATTGGCGCTTGTACTCGTGCAGCCGTTTGGCCTGGACATCAAACACAAAGGAAGGGTCCAGCGTAACGCCCTGCCGCTTGCGCAGCAGCTCGGAAAGGCGTTCTTTGTTGTAGTGCTTCACCTGATCGAACTTGTCGCGGAAAGCGGCGTCGTCGGCAAAAGGCAGCAGCTTTTCCAGCTCCAAAGCGTTGCGGTAGAAGCCTGTGCCGATGGACTCGGCAATCAGGTCGCGCATGGAAGGGTTGGCGGAAAGCAGCCACCGGCGATGCGTAATGCCGTTGGTAATCGCGCTGAATTTATCCGGCTCCACCTGATAATAATCGTGGAACAGCCCCTCGGTTAAAATTTTGCCGTGCAGCTGGCTAACGCCGTTGACGCTGAAAGCGAAAGCCACACATAAGTTGGCCATGTGTACCTGCCCGTAGGCCAGCACCGCCATATGGCCGATACGATCCCACTGACCGGGGAAGAACTTGAACAGCCTTTCGCAAAGGCGGCGGTTCATCTCCTCTAGAATCATGAAGATGCGCGGCAGCGTTTGCTTCATCATATCCTGCGGCCAATGCTCCAGCGCTTCCTGCATTACGGTGTGGTTGGTATAAGCCATGCAATGGCGGGTAATGCGCTCGGCGTCCTCCCAATCCAGCTGTTCCTGGTCGATCAGCAGGCGCATCAGTTCCGGAATCGCGAGGCCGGGATGCGTATCGTTGATATGGAAGACCACTTTATCCGGCAGAAGGTCGAAATTGTTGCCGTACTGCCGCTTGAAATCTTTCAGGGCGTACTGCAGCGTTGCGGAAGTGAAGAAATAGTGCTGCTTCATGCGAAGCAGTTTCCCCTCCCAATGGCTGTCTTCCGGGTAGAGCACCTTGTTGATCACTTCGGCCATCTTCATTTCGTCCATGGCCTTGTTATATTCGCCGCGGCCGAAGGTTTTGAGGTCGAAAACCTCGCAACTGCGCGCGCTCCACGTGCGCAGGGTGTTTACGCAGTCGGTATCGTAGCCCACGACAGGCATGTCGTAGGGAACGGCGTCGATGGTGTAGGCGTTTTCCAGCGTAAATACGTGACGGCCGTTTTCTTCCGATTCCATTACGTTGCCGCCGAACTGCACCTGACAGATATCCTCGGCGGATACGATTTCCCACACGTTTCCGTTTTGCAGCCAGGTGTCCGGCAGTTCCACCTGCTGACCGTCCACAATTTTCTGGCGGAAAAGGCCGTACTCATAGCGGATAGTGCAGCCCATCGAAGGAATGTTCAGGCTGGCGAGGCTATCCAGAAAACAGGCGGCCAAACGGCCAAGCCCGCCGTTGCCCAGCGCGGGTTCCGGTTCTTCGGCGAGGATGGAGAGCGGATCGATTTTCAGCTCCTCCAGCGCCTGCCGGTAATTGTTTTGGCTGCTCAGGTTTA
>JAQUXV010000267.1 GCA_028692205.1 Eubacteriales bacterium | reverse complement strand
TCGATCAACCGTTTGGGGTCCGCAAGACCCGGATGCATCAATAGAATGCATCGATCCAAATCATCGATGTATTCAAACGTCGCTTTCAGGTAGCGATACGCGATATTGATCGCCTGCGCGTCGCCGCGGTTCATCACATCTTTTGTAAAGAACGTAAGCGGCTGATCGGAAGGCAAAAAACCGGCGATGTACAATAGCCCGCTGATTGTCGCGTCAAACCGGAACATTCTGTTTCGCGTTTCAGGGTATTCCGGATCGTTAAAAGCCAGCAATAGCGGCTCGCGAAGCGCTTCCCCGATGGTGAGCGTCCATTCTTCACCCTGATCCGAAAACGAGCACCACAGGCGGCTGGCCAACGCTTCGGCAGCGTCGATTTCATCCCAGTTGCCGGAGGTAACGCTGCCTTCCGACGCCAGCATTCTTTCCAGCATCGCGCGCTCTCCGGTCGAAAGGTACAGCGCCTCCAACGGCAGTTGATCCAGCACCTTCCGCCGTAAGCCCTCGAGGGTGGCAAGCCCGTCGTTGCCCGGTTCGGATGCGTAATACGAACTTTCCAGCAACATTTGCGCGTGCGCGTCTGTCGCATCCGGCGAAAAAAGGTTAATCGCCGGTAATGCGGACAGGCGTCGCTCGCATGCCTCGAATTGCTTTTCGCGCAGCACGCTCATGGTTTTTTCAGACCAGTCTTGTTCGTGTACCGCGCTTGCTTCCCTCAGCATTCTTTTCCTCCAAGGATCGTCGTTTTATTAGATTTCGGTAATCCAGTCAAAGGGATCGGCAATTTTCCCAAACTGAATGCCCGTAAGCGTATCATACAATTTCTGGGTAATCGTGCCGATGTTCCCATCACCGATTTTCACTTCTTCGCCCTGATAGGCAATTTTGTTCACCGGCGAAACAACCGCCGCGGTGCCGGTGCCAAATGCCTCGGTCAGCTTGCCGCTTTTAGCGTCGGCCATCACATCGTCGATGCTGATGCGTTTCTCTTCTACCTCAAGCCCCATCTTTTTCGCCAGCTTGATAACGCTGTCACGGGTGATGCCGGGTAAAATGCTGCCGTTGAGCATCGGGGTAACGACGCGTTTATTCTCGTAAACGAACATCATGTTCATGGAGCCGACTTCTTCAATGTACTTCTGCTCAACGCCATCCAGCCACAGCACCTGCGCGTAGCCCTCGTGCTTGGCGTTTTTCCCGGCAAGAATGCTCGCCGCGTAATTGCCGCCCGTTTTCGCGGAGCCGACGCCGCCGCGCACCGCGCGAACCAGCTTATCCTCTACGAAGATGCCTACCGGCGCAAGGCCCGTCGCGTAATAAGCGCCGCTGGGAGAAAGCAGCACATAAAAAAGGTAACTGCTGGAGGCGGACACGCCCAGGGCGGGATCCACTGCGATCATCGTGGGACGAATATACAGCGACGTGCCTTCCTGATGCGGCGTCCATTCCTTATCCAGTTTCAGAAGCGTCATCAGGCCTTCCATGCAAAGCTCAACAGGGATTTGCGCCATCCCCATGCGCTCCGCAGAACGGTTCATCCGCTCAAAGTTATCGCGAATACGGAAAAGGTTGAAGCCCTTTGCCGTACGGTAGCACTTCGCGCCTTCAAAAATTTCCTGGCTGTAATGCAGCACACAGGATGCCGGATGCAGGGAAAGGTTGCCGAAAGGCTCTACGCGGGCGTCGTGCCAGCCTTTGCCTTCGTCATAATTAATCAGCAACATATGATCGCTGAAAATTTTGCCGAAGCCCAGCTTGCTCTCATCCGCGGGTTTTTGTTTCAGATGGGTCGATTGGTTCACTTTGATCTCGTACATACTCTCTCTCCTCCGCCTCTCATATAAACTTCCCAAGCGCTATATATGCTGAAACGCTTAGTGATATTATAGGCGCTCGATCTTATCTGTCAAGGCTTTTCAGGGCGAAACGCCTTCCGGTTTTCAAATTCAGGCGCTTTTCCCCTTCTGGAAGAGGTTAGGAAGCAATCACTTCCCCGTCTACGGCGGTATTCTCCTGAGCATCGGGCAGCGTAACGGTGTAAACGCCGCTCTCCTCGTTAAAATCATAGGCGATGCCGGTCGCTTCCGCCGTTGTCTGCATCGGCAGATACAAAATAGCGTCAAGCACTATCCCGTTTCGATTGGATAGAATCATCGGGCTTTGATTTTTCAACAAAGCCAACTCCGTAACGTTATTATCCGCATCCAGCCGGTACGTAAGCTGATACAGGTCGCTCCCGATGGTAAAAGCCGCAGCGGAAGCATCCTCCTCAAAGCCCGGTATCACCACATACCCGGTGTTTTCGAGGATTTGCAGGAACGGCACGTAAACGTCCTCGCCATATTGCATCGGATGGAGGAGTTCCGGTTCGCTTGCGGAGGTACCTCCGTAAACGGTCATTGCGACGTCAGCACCCTGCAGTATAAAAGTATCGTCTACAAGCAACTGCGGTACCGGCGTCTGCGTAGCAGCCGCCTGCACGGGCGCGGTCGTAGGCGTCGCGGTCGGCGAAGGCGTGGGCACAAAAGTCGGCACAGGCGTTGCGGAAGCGGACGGCGTCGGTTTGGCGGCAGTCGGCCCCTCGGTTGCGCTGACGGTCGGCGCAGCTGTTGTCTCTGCCGGCGCGGACACGACGTCCTCGCTCTCATACAGCACGGTCAGTGTGCGTTTGCCCGCAATACCGTCCACCGAAAGCCCATTGTTATACTGGAACTTCTCAACCGCGCGCCGTGTCTGGTTGCCGAACTTCCCATCGATATCCCCCGTATAGAAACCCAGTTCCAAGAGGCGGCGCTGCAAATCCGACACCGTATCTCCCGTATCGCCAACCTGAAGGGTATGGTAGGCGTTATTGGGGGTAATGGCGGGTGTTGGAACGGAAGTCGGGGTCGGCGTTGCGGTTGCCGCAGCCGACGCGGTAACGGTAACCGACGGCGTCGGCGTCAACGGTACCGCCGTAGGTTCCGGCGCCATTTGCACGGAGGATACAAATACCATCGTTAAATATACCAGAAGGGTCCTGAGCAGATTCATAGTCGCTCCTCCTTCGTTACAATCCGCTAATGATGGCTTATTATAGCATGTTTCTTTCGGCTTTCGCAATGCGCCCTGCACACAACCACCTCTGCCCCCGTCGGAACAGAATCGAGCGTTTGCCTGCCCACCCCTGGCAGTGGTAAAGCCCGGCAATCCATGAGGAGCTGTGTTGCCTGCTCTTGAAAGAATTAGCCCAGCTGTGGTAATTCGTATATTCTTCCGCGCCTTCCGCCTTACAGAAACGGCTTCTGCAACCTCTTCATTTTTTATCTATCCGGGTATAGGGAAAGCGTTTATTGCCATCTGTATCAAAACCGTATGTCATGCAAAGAAGCATATATGTTTCTATAAATTGAATATTTACAATTGATACTTATTATCCGTACAGCTTCGCGCAATGCGCGCGACAAATCGGGGACGAAGTTGTCTTCGCCCCCGCTTCTCTGTGTAGAACCGTTCAGGTGCTGCCGTTTGCATCCGACTGCGGCACGCTACTTTGCTGGCTGCCGCTGTTAGTCCCGCTTTGCCCGTTGGGCATTGAAGGCTGTTCTGTCTGCCCGTTAGAGCCGAACTGCCCCTGCATATTGCCCCGCATGTTGTCTTTCCCGGCAAAGGGAATATCCGAAGCGTTCAGGGTTTCCCGGTAGGTTGCATAGGCCTGACGCATCGTGCTCATCGCCGTTTGGATTGCCGAGTTCGTGGAAGCGTTTTGAGAAATCGTGCTCCACAAATTGCCTTGGCCCTGAGCCGAGAGCGCGTCCGCCTGTGCCTGTGTAATCTGGCCGGCATCCGCAAGCGCTTGCATCGCTGCCTTGCGTTCTTCCCCCGTCTCCTGGACAGCTTCATAGTACGCTTTATACTGCTCAGCCGTCCATGCGCTCATATCAAGAGACGTCAGCGATTTTTCCGAAGCGCGAAGCGCGGTATAATCGTCCACATCCGTCTGGGTTACAACGCCAGCCGATACGAGATCCGACAAAACCTGGTCCTCAATCTCCTCGTACAGCGCAGTCGCCTGATCATACACCGTTTTCTGTTCTTCCGTCAGTGCCGACGTGTCCACGGCATCGTTTCCGAACATGGCGCCGCCGCCTGCGCGAGCATCGTTGCCTCCCTTACCCGAGCGCTGTGCAAATGCCGCGTTTGGGGACGAGGCGCCCGCCGGGCTGCCCGTCGTATTGGTCTGCGCATACGCTGCAAACGGGATCATCGCAGCCAGAGCGACAGCCATCCAAACGGGGCCTCTTTTTATCCAACTTGCCGAATGTTTGCGAATCATCCTTTTCAACTCCTTTTATTCAATTACGT
>JAQUXV010000266.1 GCA_028692205.1 Eubacteriales bacterium | reverse complement strand
CCGTTGTCCATTTGCGTGCGCTTCAAATGCGCAAACCCTTCGCGGGCGTGCCCGCTCAGGAGGCTATTGCAGATGGAGAGCACCCACGGGTGCGGCGCGTGCCTGCAGCCAATTTCCGCAATCGGCGCGTTCGCGAAGGAAAGATCGTAAGCCGAATCCCGAATCATGGCCACGGTCGCCTGCCACACCGGGTCGCCCCGGTCGCAGAAACCGTAGAACGGGAGCAGCTGCAGGCTTCCGGGCGGCTCGTCGTAAATATCGTACCGCCCGTTCAGGTCGACGGACCAGGCAAAAAACGGCTTCCCTTCCCGCTCCATCACGCAGTGATCGTACACGGCTTTGCGAACCGCTTCGGCCCGCACGGCAAGCTCCGGCCGCCGCAGCATCGCCGCCAGCGCGCGGTACACGCGCCACACCAGCAC
The DNA here is from genome assembly GCA_028692205.1 of Eubacteriales bacterium. Next base: position 3,941 of record JAQUXV010000266.1, on the reverse strand, counting down.
GTTGTCGTAGGTCAGGTAAGGGTAGCGGCGCAAATCGTCGGTCGGCTGCAAGAAGGTTTCGTACAGCTCCGCATCCGTGTGCTTTTTGCTTTCCAGCTTTTTCAGCACCGTGCAAAGCGCCTCCCGCACGTACGGCTGCCGCGCGAAAGCCTCGTCCCCCGTCGCATCCTGATAGCGTTCCAGCGCGATCACGGGCGCGCAAAGCTCGTCCAGTTCAAAGCCGGGTTCCAGCACCGTGCCGTCGATATACCGGCTGTGAACGCCGAAATTGCGCGCCTGCTTCGTAAACACATATTCGAGGATTTCCCGCGCGTATGCCGCGTCCGCCAGCAGGATGGCCGGAAACGCCCACAACAGGCTGTCCCGGTCCCAATAGGCGGCGCTCACGTAATAGCGCGGGCTGCGGGAGGTCATCAGGCACAGTTCCTCCGTGTCCACGCTCCGGCCCGAGGCGTAAAAGAACGCGAAAAACAGGTTTGTGTTTAGAATTGTCGCCAGCTGCGGATCCTCCGCCTTGCGCTCGCGCGCGGCCAGCCAGTCGCAGGTACGGCGGTACAGCGCATCGTACCCCTGCCGAAGCAGTTCTTTGGCGGCGGTCGCCGCGCCGACTTCCTCGTACCCGACGCCGAAAAACACGTCCAGCGTCACGCTCTCCCCCGCCCGCAGCGTTTCGGTGCGGGACAGCGTATAGCCGAAACCCTCCTGTTCCCACGCAACGTTCTGGTCAAACTCGCTGAAAGGCTGCCGGTCCGATACCACCGGGGCGAACGCGAACAGCGGCAGGCCCGCCTTCTGCGTCCACACAAACAGGTTGTTCCAGCCGGAACGGAGCACCGCGCGGCCCTCGGCCAGCTCGGTCGTCTCGTTGATTTCGTGCAGAGCGCGATCCCAGCGGCCCGAAAGCCCAACGCTCGCTTGCACAGCTTCCTCGCCGCCGTTGCGAGCCTCCAGCCGCAGGCCGAAAGCACGCTTCCCCACGGGCGTCAGGTAGGTGCAGGCAAACGATAGATCGCCCGCCTGCGCGTCCATGCGGGGAATCCAGCAATGGTCGCGCGTCCATCGGGGAGTAAGCGGCTGCCGGGCCCCGTTTACCGTAAGAAACGGCTTTATCAGCGCATCATCCCCGCGAAGCTCCAAAAGCCCTTTGGCGCGCATATACAGAAAGGTAACCCCCTCCACCGCGCCGTCGCTTTCGCGCAGCGTCGGAAGCGAGATGTATTCGTTGCCGGTTACCTGATAATTGCTCACAGCGTTCCGCCCTTTCCGTTTGGTTTGTCCGCGGCGGTTTCGCCGCGCGGGTGCTTCGGCATACGCCGGTTCCATTGTCCAATAAGTACCGCTTTCCGGCAGGCACAGCGGCTATGCTGCCGCGCCAATCCGGTTTTGTTTTATAACAGCCATGCTCCGCTTGCTCAAAAGGTTCAGATGTGCGAAACTCAGCCGCAAACGAGCTTGTGCGTACACGCTGCGCACGTATTCGCCCGTTGCGACGCAGGCGACAATAAAGACAAGCCTTTTGCGCTCGCCGAACGGCGGGAGGGGGTTTACGCCCCCTCCCGCCGCATGCGATTAGGTTGGGTTATTTCCCAAGCAGGTCGGCCTCTTCCAGCTGCGCCTGTATTTCGTCCAGCGCGGCCTGAGCGGTCATATCGTTCATTTCAAGGGTTCCCAGCACATTGTTGATGATTTCGGCAGCGGCGCTGGCTTCCAGCAGCGCGGGCGGGGCAATCGCGTAATCCATGCTGTTGAACACGGCGGCGCGGTTGGCCGGAGGCGTGATGGTGAGGTACTGCGCCAGCTTGCTCTGGTCGGCAATCGTGGGCAGCTCCCAGCTCGCGTCCAGACGAAGCTGCACGATATCCGGGTCGGAGCCCATGGCGTCGATGAACTTCGCGGCGGCTTCCTGCTTGTCGCTGGAGGGCGATACGCAGTTGACGTTGGCGAAGAAGAAGGTGGCCTTATCGGCAAAGCCGGGTTCGACCGTCACATCCCAGTCGAAGGTGCAGGTATCGGTGAGGGTGGGGAAAGCCCAGATGCCGGTAATCAGCATGCCCAGCTTGCCTTCTTCAAACAGGTCCCAGTCGCCGCGGCCCGCCAGATCCTCCTGGGTGGGCATCACACGGTTGTCGCCGCGAACGCGGGCGATCATCGCATCCAGCACGGCCACGTTTTCCGGCGTGTTGACGGTGAAGGCGGAATAATCGGCGTTCAGCAGGCTGCCGCCGTTGCTGGCGATGGACTTATAAAACTCGTTGTAGGTGATGGGCTGGTAGTAGCCCCAGATGTCGTCGCCCAGAGCTTTGATCTTCTCCGCGGCGGCCTGCGCGTCCGCCCAGGTCCACGCGTCGGTGGGATAGTCCAGGCCGGCCTGGTCGAACAGAGCCTTGTTGTAGAACAGCAGGCAGGTGGAGAAGCTCATCGGCACGGCGTAGAGTTTGCCGTCGTTGGATACCGCCGAGAGCGTGCCTTCGGAATAGTTATCCGTGGCGATGCCCATGTTGGTCAGGTCGACGCACTGGCCGCGCAGCATGTAGGCCAGATAGTTTTCCATGTTCACTTCGAACACGTCGGGGGCGTTGCCGCCGGCCATCTTGGTCGCCAGCGCCGTAAAGTAATCGTTATAGCCGGTCAGTTGAATATCCACTTTGATGCCGGGGTTTTTGGCTTCAAACACATCCACCATTTTCTGGAGCGTTTCTTCCTGCCCGCCGGCGGCGGAGAAGCAGGCATAAGTGAGCGTGATATCGTCCTGCGCCAGGGCAACGCCTCCCAACGACAGGAGCATAGCGGCCACCAGTAACAATGAGACCAGTTTTTTCATGGAATTGAGCCTCCTTAAGATATTTTATATCGCTAACGCGTACTTGCGTTATGCTTCGTTATTTCAGCCCGCCCAGCGAAATGCCGCTGTCCACCTTGCGCTGGGTAAGCAGGTACACCATGAAAATCGGCAGGATGGTCAGCACCGCGCCGGCCATCAGCACGTGTTCCTTGTTCTTGTAAATCCCGTTCATGTTGCCCAGCACCACCTGCAGCGTTTGGTTTTCGGTGCTGGTAAGCACAATCAACGGCCACAGGTAACTGTTCCAGCTGCCCATAAAGGACAGCAGCACCATCGTCGCCAGCGTGGGCGCCACCATCGGCAGCGCGATCACGAAAAACGAGCGGTAGAGCGACGCGCCGTCCAGCATGGCGCTTTCGAGATAGCTGTCGTTGAGCGACATCATGGACTGCCGCATCAGGAAAACGCCGAACACGTTGGCCAGCGAGGGCAGAATCAAGCCGGTGAAAGTATCCAGCAGGCCCAGCACGCGAAGGATGATGTAGTTGGGCACCATGGTCACGGTGCCGGGAATCATCATGGTCATCAGGTAGACGCCGAACAGCTTCCCGGAGCCCTTAAAGGGGATCTTGGCGAATGCGAACGCGCCCATGCACGCGCTGATCACCTGCACGATCGTGCAGGCCATGGCGAGGAACAGGCTGTTGAACGACGCGCGGGCGAACGAGAAGCCCTGCATGTTGAACACCTGCCGGTACCCTTCCAGCGTCGGGTTTTGGGGAATCCATTGGATGGGGATGGTGCGGATGGCCTCTCCGCTTTTGAAGGAGGAGGAGAGCATCCACGCGAAGGGCAGCAACGTAACCACCGCCAGCAGGCTGATGAACACGTAAAACCAGAATTGCCGTAACGCCGAGTGCTTTTTACGCATCGTAGTTCACCCACTTTCGCTGCAGGCGGAACTGCACCAACGTGAACAGCAGAATCAGGATGAACAATATCCACGAATAGGCCGAAGCCATGCCCATCTTGTACTGATCGAACGCGTACTTGAAAATCCGCTCCAGAAATACCGTCGTCGCGCCGCCGGGGCCGCCGTCGGTCATAATCAGCACCGACTCGAACACCTGCAGGCCGTAGATCACGTTGATGACCGTCA
>JAQUXV010000265.1 GCA_028692205.1 Eubacteriales bacterium | reverse complement strand
AAACCACGCTGGTCACGTTGGTGGTTGCCGCGAACGGATTGTACCGATTGATGTTTGAGACCGTCGGGGCGGTAATATCCCACGCGTCAACGGTAACGCCTGTTGTATTCGTGGCGAGGGGATTGCCCGCCAGATCGGCAATCGTTCCGTTTATGCCTGCCGTATAGGTGACGGTTACGCCTGTACCGGCCGCTGTGCCGAGGTTGGCAACGGTCAACGCCACATGGCTCGTGTCTCCGTTCTGCGCCGTGGCGCTGACCGCATAGGTGGTGGAGGTGTCGCCGGTTTTATGAACGGTAAAACCGCCGTCGTTGAATTTGGAAAGATTTTGACACGCTTCGCTCAGCGCGACGGTGATCTGCGTATCGCTGTTGCGAACAGCGCCGGTTATCGTCGGCGGCGTGGAATCGGATGTGCCGAGCACAATGTCGTCAAAACCGAAAGCGGTGCCGGGGACGCTGGATGTTACCGTGAATGAAGTAACTCCCATCCAATTCAGGGCTACCGTATGGCCGCTTGCGGCTTCGATGTAATCCGTTACCACAGAGTTGGAGCCTCCGGCCGGCGTATACGTCCATGTGCCGGAATAGGAGCCGTTTGATTCGACAGCATAAGCGCTGATAATATCGACGGGGACAGTGAAGGTGAAAGTCATGATGTCGTCCCAATTGTTAGTGGAAATGACAACGTTTCCGCTGCTTATGCCGCCGTATGGGCCAATTGTACCGACATCAAAGATGGTGACGCCTACGTCTGTCAAGTTTGATTCCGTTGACGTAACAGAAACGGAAACATTGCTTCCCCCAACCAGTATGGTTTGTATAGCGGCAGTGCCCTGATTATCTGCCGTTTCCCAATCGAAAGTGCCTACAACACCCGCTTTGGCCGGTGTGGCCAACCACGGCAGGAAGATGATTGCGATCGCAAGGACCACCAGAACCGATATCTGTTTTTTATACGTCAGCCCAGACACTTGCGTTACCCCCTCGGTGTTTTTTGAATCGATACCCGTGCATACGCTATAAACTGTTCCGTTGTGGCAACCGCATCCGTCCACTCGGCAGGCTAAGCGTGAACTTGCCGTTCCGTGTTCCTTGCATGCTTTGGGGGCTGATTGGTTTCCATCACCAAACTGAACCGGTTTTTACTTGAATCGAATACAACTGATAACAATTCCATATTCTACCTTATTATAATAAGGTAAGGAACCGCCGTCAATCGGGTTTGGGCTGCCTGAAAAAATAAAATGCGCCATGAAATTAGCGGATTTGTATTGATTTTTTTTTGAAGTTCGTGTATGATTACAACGTTGTCCCCAAATATGCTGTTATAGCTCAGTCGGTAGAGCACATCCTTGGTAAGGATGAGGTCGCCAGTTCGAATCTGGCTAACAGCTCCACAAGAACCCCGCAAGTTGTATGGCTTGCGGGGGTTTTGTTATTTACAGGGAAGCGGTATTCTTTTGTTTTTCATCGAAAATCAGGGAAAACGTCGAAATTGGTTTTACGATATGGATGGTTGTATCATCGAAAAGTATTATAAGAAAACATCTCTGTAATATTGGCTATTAACACGATGGCGTCGCGTCGTGAGCCGTTTTCATCCGTCATTCTCTTTGCTGAAATAATAGGATTGCTTTCCCAACCCCGCCAGTGGAGGCTGAAATTACTAAATATTGACACAATATCTAATATTGTGCTATATTGTCCAAAAGTATGAATTACAACATAAAAATTCATGAAATGAGTATGTCTGGAGGAAATTAAAGATGAAAAGATTTGCCATGGTTCTGCTTGCGGTGTTCCTAATGATCGGTATGGCTGCGGCTGCGGAGGAGAACCGTTCAATCTCAATAACGGCAACGGAAACCATTGTATATACCGGAAAGAAAATTGCGCTTGCCGCTACGGTTGAGCAATTATCAGAAGATGCGCCAATTAAAACGGCATTGGTTTGGAAATCATCCGATAAAGATATAGCAAATGTGAATAGCAAAGGGATGGTAACTGGCGTAGCCGCCGGTAAAGCGACAATCACCTGCTATGCCAAGGATGATGAGAGCTTATCTGCTGCGATTGAGGTTGACGTTCGAGCAGCTGTAAAAACGTTAACCCTTGAGGATAAAAGGATTACCCTTCTATTAGGCGCCGGGGAAGAAATGGCTCAGGCTTCATTGGGCTTCAGCATTCTTCCAGAAAACGCATATGATAGAACGGTCAGTTGGACCTCATCCGATGAAAGCGTCGCAGCAGTTGATGCAAACGGGACTGTGAGAGCGATTGGCTCTGGGGAAGCTGTCGTCAGCGTTAAATCAAACGATCCCTCCATGAGTAAAGCATCCAAATGCACCGTTACAGTAGGGCAGGCTGTTAGTAATATCGAAATTTCTGAAAGTGCTGTGACGATCGAAAAGAAAAAGAAATACACGCCCGGCGTTTCGGTTTTACCCGAAGACGCGCTTAACACAAAGGTAAACTGGGCGTCTTCCGATGAAGGAATCGTGAAGGTAAGCGCAAAAGGAATAATATCCGCCGTGGGCACAGGAACGGCTACTGTAACCTGCACAGCCGCAGACGGCAGTGGAATTAGCAACACTTGTGAAATCACGGTCGTTCAAAAGGCGACTAAGGTTTCTTCGAAAACGAAACGACTTGTGGTCTTTGAAGACAGAGCTTCAAAATTATCCGTTAGCGTTTCACCATCGGATGTCACCGACAAGACTGTTCAATGGTCGTCATCAAATTCGTATGTCGCATCCGTTGAGAGCGACGGCACCGTTACGGCTAAAAATGCCGGGGAGGCCGTCATTACGGCTACAGCCGCGGACGGCAGCGGAAAGAAATGCAATATTAAGGTTATTGTGGAGCCGGTGAACCCAATCTCGCTTGAAAGCATCGGGTTTGGTATTTATTTGCCAAACCTGCTCGGCTTGACCGTTGAGAACAGATGTAAGACAAAGACAATCACAGACTTTAATTTTGATATGACCCTATATTCATACAGTGGAACAACGATTGATGATGGTAGCTATTCCCTTGGGAAAGCAACAAAAATTGGAGCAAAGAAAACAAAAACCATAAAGAGGACGGTTTTTGGAGTAGGCTATGCCACAAAGGTAGTGATAACAATCACCGGCGTTACTTTTTCGGACGGCACCTACTACTCAATTCCCAGTTCTCAACAGGATACATGGTCCTTTCGCAGATGAAAACCTGCCGGTTCATCCCAGCTGAAACCCCGCGATGATACGAAGGCAAGTGAATTGTCAAGATAAAATACCGTTCGGCGATAAACCTCGGATATTGCTTGAGGTAAACCCGGTTAAAGATTATAAGCAACACGTAACGAACCTGCCGTCAGTCGATATAATCATGCAAGTTGTTTAATGGTCGGCCGGTTGGCAACCTCGTTTTCAAACAGACAACGGCCCCGCGAAACTCGCGGGGCCGTGCCGTATTCTTCAATTTTTGCAGCCGCCTGCCTGCCGGGTTCTCCGTTAGGCGACCTGTTCGAACTGGCTGTTGTACAGATCGGCGTAGAAGCCTTTCTGCGCCAGCAGTTCCTCGTGCGTGCCGCTCTCCACAATGTCGCCGTCGCGCATTACCAGAATGAGGTCGGCGTTTTTGATGGTGGATAGCCGGTGCGCGATCACGAAGGAGGTGCGGCCCTCGGTCAGCTTATCCATGGCGCGCTGCACAATGCGCTCGGTGCGGGTGTCCACGGAGCTGGTGGCCTCGTCCAGGATCAGCAGCGGCGCATTCTGGATCATCGCGCGGGCGATGGTAATCAGCTGCTTTTGCCCTTCGGACAGGCTGGTCTGCGACCCCAGCACCGTATCGTACCCCTTGGGCAGCGTGCGGATGAAGTGGTGCAAGCCCACCGCCTTGCTGGCGGCGATCACCTGCTCGTCGGTCGCGTTTTCCCTGCCGTAGGCGATGTTTTCGCGAATCGTGCCCTCAAACAGCCACGTATCCTGCAGCACCATGCCAAACTGCTCGTGCACGTTGTGGCGGGGCAGATCGTTGATGGGCGTGCCGTCCAGCAGAATTTTGCCGCCGTCCAGCTCGTAAAACCGCATAACCAGGTTGACGATGGTGGTTTTGCCCGCGCCGGTGGGGCCTACGATAGCCACCTTCTGCCCGGCCTTCACGACGGCGGAAAAATCGTGGATGATGGTCTTGTCCGGGTTGTAGCCGAATTTGACGTGGTCGAAATCCACATCGCCGCGAACGTGGCTGAGGCAAAGCTTCTTGTCGCTTTCGTCCGCCAGCTCCTTCTCCTCCAGAAAGCCGAACACGCGCTCGCCCGCCGCCGCGGTGCGCTGCAGGTTGTTGAACGCCTGCGCGATCTGGTTGAGCGGCTGGGTGAACAGGCGCACATACATCATAAACGCGACGATGACGCCGAAGGTGATCACGTTGTTCA
>JAQUXV010000264.1 GCA_028692205.1 Eubacteriales bacterium | reverse complement strand
CTGAGCAGGTAGAGGTTGCGCCAGCCGTTGCCCACCGCAAGCCAGTTCAGCATCCGCCCTTCCTCCCGGCTTTCGCCAGCCGATCCGTTTCGGCGATGAAGTAGTCGTTCACGTCCACTTTCTCAGCCAGCAGCTTCTCGCGCTTCGCCTGCCCCTTCGCTTCCAGTTCCGAGTCAGCCAGCAGCTTCAGCGCCTTTTGCAGCGCCAGTTCGTAACGGTCGTCGCCGTCGTTGTAGTTATACAGCAGCTGGAAACGCTCGCTCTGCTCCTGCGTGCTCCCGCTTTTAATCACGTTCACATACAGCGCGTGCACGCCCAGCACCGCCGCCTCGCTGGCCATGGTCGCGCCCTCGCTGTACACCAGCCGGGCGAAAGCCAGCACGTGGTGCGCCATGGCAAACGGCGTGCGCAGGCGGTAGGGTTCCAGCTCCGGCGAAAGCGGCTTTTCGCTGCTCACCCACACGCGTACGCCCGCCTCCGCAAGGCGCTTCACCAGCGAAAGCTGCTCCGAGTCGGTCAGCCCGTGCTTGCCAACGTCGTGGCTGGCGTTCCAGGCCACGAAGCGCACCAGCACATAAGGCTCATCCGGGTTGAAGCCTACGTCCCGAAGCGCCTGCCGGTCCGGCGTAAACACGTTCGGGTGCAAATAAAAAAGCTCCTTGTAGGTATCCACGCGCTCCTGCTTCGGGCCCAGATCGGTCAAAAACGTGCGCGGCGTTAAAATCTTCGTGCTTAAATGCTTGCAGATACGCAGGCTGAACTTGCTGACCTCCGTATCCTCGTACAGCAGATGCGGCTTGCGGCACACCCATGCGGCCACCGCCATCATGGGCGACGCGCGCCCGATGAGGATGTCGGGTTTGAAGCGCAGCGCGTGCGCCGTGTGGTTGACGCACAGACGCACAAACAGCCAGCCCTTTTCCACAATGTTCCGTCCCGTGCCTTTGGCGCAGAGCACGTAGGGAATTTGATAGTCGTTCAGCAGTTTCAGCGCGCCGTCTTTATCGATGGCGAGCACCAGCACCTCGTCTCCCCGTTCGCGCAGACGTTCCACAATCGCGTGAAACTGGTGCGCCCACGCGGGATGATCCACCGAAAACATAATCTTCATTCGTTCGTCCTTCCGACCGCGAAAAACAGCAGCCGTTTATTGCAGAATAATACGCAGCTCGCCCTCCGGCGTGGTGGGCGCAAGCTTGCGCTGCTGGTACAGGATGCGGTTTTCATTGCGGTTGATGCGCACCATGCTCTCCATGGCGACGCCGAAGGAGAACATCAGCACCGCGATCAGCAGGCAGAACGCCGCGATCAGCCCAGCGAACAGATAACCGCTGAAATACCCCACCCGCAGGTAATGAACGAGGAACATCAGCCCGAACACGGCCGCGGGCGCCAGAAAACACCCGCCGATAATGCCGAAAAACCGCATGGGGTAATAATCGCGCGTCAACCCCGAAAGGATGCCGACCGTGCGCTTGAAATACGTCCAGATGCTTCCGGCCACACGGCTTTTGCGGCCGGGAAAATACCGTACCGCAATCGGCGTTTCCGCAATGGTGATATCCTGAAAGCGGAAGCTGACGAAGCTTTCCTGCGTATAGGTGAAATGCCCGTAGAAGTTAATTTTCAGCAGCGTTTCCCGGTTATAGGCACGAAAGCCGCAGCTGACGTCCGAAAACTTCTGCCCGCATAAACGGCTGACCAGCTTATTCATCTTCCGGTTGCCCCAGCGCTTGATCGCGGGCATATGTTCGATTTTTTGCCCCGTCATAAACCGCGACCCGGTTACAAAGTCGGCCTTCTGCTGCAAAATGGGGTCGATCAGCTTTTGAATATCTTGCGGGTCGAACTGGCCGTCCCCATCCATATTGACCATCAGGTCGAAGCCGTGGTCGATAGCATAATCTACCGCCGTGCGGAACGCCTGCCCCAAGCCCTTGTTCCGTTTATGGCGCACCACCATCGCGCCCGCTTCCAGCGCCAGCCGCGCGGTATCGTCCGCGCTGCCGTCGTCCACCACCAGCAGCCGCCGCTCCTCCACTCCGGAATAGGTTTCGGGGATGCTTTTCAGGATTTGGGCGATTTTTTCCGCTTCATTATAACAGGGCAGGGCAATCAGCAGCTTCATACGTCGGCTCCTTTGTCATTCATACGGTCTCAGCCGCACCGGCAGCAACCGGTCCGGGCCAAACGTCCGGTGTTCGGCAGGCCGGGTTCAGCGCTCCGTTCAGACGCGGTTCATCATGCGCCTGCCGGACAGGCGCGCGTCGCTCACCAGCGCCAGCAGCACCGGCGCCATAAAATATAGCGGCATGGCGTACCGGAAATAGCCGTTGACCGCCGAAAACAGGCAGCCTAACAGCGTTATCAGTGCGGGCAGGAGAAGAATCACGTTGCGGCGGCGCCTGCAGCCCAGCACACCGATCAGCGCGAACAGCGTAAGCCACCCGTACAGCCCCGGCGCGCATAGTAGCCGGAACGGTGCGCAATTGAACAGGTTTTGCAGCGCGGTTTTCAGCGCAACGGCTCTCTCGTTGACCGTAAAATCGAACCTGCCGTCGATCAGCGTCGTGCGGCCTTCCATTCCCAGCAGGAACGTGGGCTTGATGGTGCTCACGTATCCGGGCGTCAAGTAGCCATAGGTGTTGTGGAAAAACGCGCTCAGGTACGTGGAGGGGTACTTGATACCCAGCCGCAGCCACAGCGAGAAAAACCGGCTTCTCTGCTCCGCCGTTATCATGCCGCGCCACAGCGCCTTTACCGGGTCGGACAGTTCTCCATTATAGGCGGCCTGCAGCTCGTCCACCGGCAATACCGCGTCGACTACGGTTCGTTCCTCGTCGGTCAGGGTTCCGCCCGCGGCCACCCGCGCCACCTGCTGCAGCGGCACCGACCAGTTTTCCGTTTCCGCGGCAGGCTCCGGCGACAGGCCGGGAACCACAACGGCGTAGAGCAGCACCATCGACACCGCCATAGCCAACAGCGCCGCCACCGGCGCGTGCCATTGCCGCGTGTGCGACAGCGCCACGCGAATCAGCAGCGCGACCAGCGTAACGCCCGCCAGCGCCGCGCCCGCGTTACGGAGCAGCGCGCAGGCGGCAGCACTCAGGCACAGGCCAACCATCGTGCGCAGGGGCGGCCATTTGCTGCCGATTACCCGCCAAACCATCAGCGTAAACCACAGTACCGCCATGGCAAAAACCGTGTCCTTGCCTACACAGAACGCGAACAGCGGAAAAATGGGGCAAACCGCGTAAAAAGCGGTCGCCAGCCATACCAGCCAGCGCGGCGCGCGCGTTTCCGAAATGCGTTTTAACGTATAACCCAGCAGCCACGCCATCAGCGCCGCCTGCACGCACACGTACAGCGCCACCGCCGCATCCGCCGAACCAAACAGCCCCTGCCCGGCCTGCACCGCCAGCCATAAAAGCCCGGTCTGCGCTAGCGGATTGCCGGTTTCCAGCGCCTTCACGCCGAAAATCTCCGCCAGTTGGGTAATACTGTCGTTGCTCACGGTGCCGGGCCATACGATAAACAGGTACGGCAGCCAGCAGGCCAACAACAGCAGCAGAAAGCCCCATGTGGGCATCCCCCGCCGCGCGGGTGAAGCCGCCGTATTCTCCGGCAGGGCCTGGTAATCCCATGCGCCGCGCGCAGTCTCCGCCGTTTCGCGGCGATACGGGGCTGCAGCGGCGGCATGTGCGCCGGTCTCCCCTGCCGCGGCTTCGGCGGGAACCGATGCTTCGTTCCTTCCCGTCCACTCTCCGGGCGTCCGCTTGGCCCATTCCGGACGCGGAGGCTGGTAGGGCTTCCGTTCCTTGCGAAGGTTCGGCTGCTCGCCTTCAATCCAGGCGGTTTTCGGCGCGGGAATTTTCGGCGCGCCGCCTGTGGAAGGCGCTTTGGCACGCCCGTCCCCCGGCGGAACCTCCGTCCGGGAAAGCGCCTCCAGCAGCAACGCCATGCCCATGTAAAACACGGGAACCCGGCCCGCAAAATAGAGAAGCGCAAGCCCCTTCTGCCCTGCTATCAGCTCCGCCGTGCCCGTATACGCGAAGCTTTCGCCCAGCGTTACCACGGCAGCAAAAAACAGCGCCAGCACCCACAGGCCCGGCTGCCATAAGCCGCGGCGCACGCGGCCCAACAGCCGGTAGCCAAGCCCCAGCGCAACCGTCGCAATAACCCCCACGCCCATGCCGGGCAGCGTGCGCGACCAGCCGACGGTATCCGCGCCGGTTGCCGCGTTTGGTTGCGTACCGGTGAGCGAAACACAGAACGCCGCCACCGACAGCGCCCAGAGCAGCGCGAGCAGAGGCGTTTTCCATCCGGCGCGGGTCGGTTGCACAGCCGTTTCCCCCTCTTTGCCTGTGGTTTGCGAAAGCGTTTAATATCGGTTGTATCTTATCGTTTTTTCAAATTCCTGTCAAGGAAAAGGGGG
>JAQUXV010000263.1 GCA_028692205.1 Eubacteriales bacterium | reverse complement strand
TTTATTTTGTCCTGATACCGCAGCCATTCCGAAGGAGCGAACAACCCTTGCAACAGCGGGAAAACGAGCGTACCTGGGCCAGCTCGCGACGCGTCATGCTGGTGATGATGTCGTTAAGCTCCCTGTACAACTACCTGTATTCCATGTCGGTCAGCAGCGCATACGCCCTTCCGCCCATTCTGGGCGGCGCGCTTTTTATGAGCGGCGCGGTAGCCGCCACGTATGCGCAAACCTTTCTGGGGGAAAACCGTAAATACCTGGCCCGAAAGATGCGGGTTTTCGGCACGGCGCTGCTGGTGTTGATGCTGTTGTTTTCGTTGACCATGTTTGCCATTTACCCTGTTTTCACGTCCTCGCCGACCGTGTGGGCGCTGTTCGCGGTGGTGCTGGCGCTTACCATGCGCGCCATCCTCGGGCGGCGGCTTGTCGGCAATGTAATGCGCGGGCGCATCGGGCGCGGCGGGTTTATCGGCCTGTTTGCCTCTTTGCAGCTCATTCCCGCCGGCATCATTACCATTCTGCTCTACAATTCCCTGCCACAGACCATCGCGTGGCAAACGCTGGGGGGCTATGGCCTGAGCGTTCTGTTGGAGTGTTATACGCTCTGGCGCGAACGGCGTGTGATCGCCATGGAGCGGGAAACCGAAGCGATCGACCCGCAGACCGTAGAACAGATCGCCGGGGAATTGCATACCGTTAACGCTTACAGCGCCTATCAGCGAATGCATATGCTCATCCTGATGGCGCTTCAGGTAACGCTGGTCATGGTATACACTTTCATCGGCATCACAACGGGTGAAATCGTCGTGGGCCTTGCGCTCACAGTCGGCTGCACCATTATCCTGCGCGAGGCGACCGATTTTATCCTCACCCACCTTAAACGCCGCAAGCCCGCCATCCTCCAACTGTTATTAATCGGTCTGTTTTTATGGATCTACGGTCTGGTGCTGTTTTACCGGCAGCTGGGCGTAGTGCCCGACCTGATTCGCAGTTACCTTACGCTGGGCTTGTGTTCCAGCGGCCTTTCCATTTCGGTTACCTGCCTTGCCCAACTGGAGCGGGAGATGACGGAGGTGGCCGAATACGGCCTGCAAAACCATATGCAGGGGTATGACCGCATTCGCGCCGTATATACCGAGCTTTCCATTTTGCTTGGGCAAGTGATTGCGCTGGTGCTGCTGGCTGTGTTATGCATGCCCGGCGGCCTCAACTGGGCGGATATCGACTTTGCGGTGCTGCTGGGCAGCTTCCGCCCGCTGATGGTGGCGCCGCCGCTGCTGCTGCTGGTTGCCGCGATCGTAAGCGTTTTGCATTTTCCGATGAACAATCGGCACTTTGAAAAGCTGCGCCGGTTTTTAACGCTGACGGACGAGGAAAACCCCGCCCTGAAAAAGCAGCTGGATGAAGTTGTGGTTAAAAAGCATAAAAACCGTTTCGGCGTAAAACTGATCGTTCTGCTGCTCCGGCCCCTTTACTATCACCGCGTGCTGGGACGCGAGAATGCCGCGGGCTACGAGGAAGGCTCCATCGTGCTGGTTTGCAACCATGGCGAGCTGTACGGGCCGGTGGTTACCAACCTGTATGTGCCCATCAGTTTTCGCCCATGGTGCATCAGCAGCATGATGGAAAAGGACGTTATTGTCCGCTACATCTACGAAAACACGCTGGTCCGGCAGAAATGGCTGCCGAATCGCCTGAAGATGCCCCTGACAAAGCTGATCTGTCCCGTTTGCCTTTGGGTTTTCAACAGTCTGGAAGCCATACCCGTTTACCGTAATAGCCCCCGTCACCTCATCAAAACCTTCCGCCTCACCATTGAGGCAATGCAGGCGGGAGACAACATTCTCGTGTTCCCGGAGCGGGGCGAAGCGGAAAATCCGGGGGAGAAGGGCTACGCCAGCGAGGGGGTCGGCGACCTGTACACCGGCTTCGCTATGATTGCCCCCGCCTACTACCAGAAAACACATAAGCGTGCCGTGTTCCTGCCCATCTATGCCAGTAAACGCCTTCGCACGCTGACTTTCGGCAAAGGAATCGTCTATAATCCGGACGCGCCCGCCACCGAGGAGAAGCTTCGCATCGTGAATGCCCTGCAACACAGCATGGAGGCGCTTTACGAGCAGGAGGAACGGCACCTGAAGCACGGGCATCTCCGCAAGGCGGAACCCGACAGGGATCATGCGCCCGCAGAGCCGGAAGGCGACGCGACCGTTCAGGCAATGGATGCGGGCGGCTCACCGCACGTTTGAGGCACTTAACGGGAATACGGATTGCCCCTGTCTCCTTTTCGTGCTATCATGGTCCGTGCCGTTGTCCGGCCTCGCCTTGAGCAGCCGTTTACAGGGGCGTTAAGCAAGCATCCGAGGAGGAATTTCATGACGTTTGATGCCGTACAGCTTCATCGCGATTTGCGCAGGCGCGATGGCCGGCAACCTTTCGATCTATTCAGATGGACGTCGCTGGCAGCGTTGGTCGCTTTTTCGCTCTATATCTTTTTATGGGAGTTTGCCAATACACAGAGTGATCTGTATAAGCACGCCATAATTGCGAGCGAGTTTAACTTTGCCGATCTCCACAGCATCACCAGCCGTTTGGCATACCCGCTTTGGCATATTTTCGTTTCGGCGCTCTATCAGCTGGGCGTACCGCTCAACTGGTCCGCGGCCATCGTCTGCGCGGTCTGCAAGGGACTGCTGTACCTGCTGGTTTGCCGGTATCTGACCGTGATGACGCGCAGCGGGCTTTCCCGCGCCGCCGTCGCACTGATTTCGCTTGGGCTGATGCTGGTAACACCCATCCGTATTGCCGGTGTAAACCCGCTGGTATACAAGGGCATCGGGTCGCCTACCGTATGGCACAACCCCACGCAGTTGGCCGTGCTGGTAACGGCGATGCTCTGCGTGCCCTACACCGTACACTGCTGGTATGTGTTTGAGCAGCGCCTGCCCAGTGAGGGAAACCGCGCAATGCTGCCCTGGCGAAAAGTGATTATGCTCGCGGCGCTTACCATGGTGAGCCTCGCCTGCAAGCCCACTTTCATGCAGGCGCTGATTCCCGCGGCCGCCGTGTTTTTTCTGGTGCAATGGATACGCCATCCCCGCAACAGCCGTTACTTTTTGCAGATCATTCTGGCTTTTATCCCGTCGGTCGCCTATTTTCTGTTGCAATATCTGTATTACACAGGTGTGGTGGTGCCCTATACCAGCGGCGTATACTTCGGCGCAACGCTGGCGGATGCGTGGTTCTGCCTGCGCAGCCTTCTGATGATGACAGCCTTCCCCCTGTTTGTGCTGGTTGTTACGTACCGAAAAGGCATGTTCAAGGACGCGACGCTTGTCCTCTGCCTGCTGATGGCCGTTTTCGGCATGCTGCAGGCCACCTTTTTCCACGAAACCGGCGTGCGCCTGAACCACGGCAATTTCAACTGGGCCAGCCTCAGCGCCGCCTTTATGCTTTGGGTGGTCGTCACCCCCCGGTTCTTCGATTCCATTGCACAGTACCGCGCCGACCGCCTGCGCCTGCAGGCCTCGGCAAAAGAAGGGGCGGTTTCTTCCGGTGTGTACCGGAAAGCGTCCACAGTGCTCCATGTGCGTTCTGCAGCCTACCTTGCAAGCTTCATCCTGCTGGTATGGCACCTGTATTCCTCCATATACTATCTCTATTTCCTGCTGTCGTCGGGCAATACGTTCTAAACCCGCAGCAACTGCAGAATGCGCGCGCGGCGAAGCAGCTTTCCGGCAGGGTTAGGCGGGCAAGGCCCGGGACGGTAGCGCCGCCGCGGCAGGCGTGGGTCGCTTCACAACGCTTTGTATGCGCCCGCCTTCCCTACGGGAATAGAAGGCTTTACTGCCGCTATTTCACTTATTCTATTACAGGCATTGATCCGTCATCCGCTTCCCCCTCACTGCCTATTGAAAGATTCGTATGCAATCCCCCCGACGGCTGAGCCGTCGGGGGGATTGCATTATGCTGCGCAACGCAGAAAGCGGCATTCGCCACTATTACGTCCCCCGCTTCGCACACGCGGATTTAGCCGTCGCGTTTGTATTGCTTCGGGCAGTTTCCGTACCGCAGGGCATACGGATACGCGTTTCCGCCTTTGGTTACGAATGTCTGTCGGAGGGTTCGCTTCCCAGCGACTGTTCGATAAAATCTACCTTGATAAAAAAGGGCCGCGCTCCCTTTGGAAGCGCGGCTCCGCTAACCATTCACCTGGTTTCCCGTGTTACGGTTACGCTTTCTTGGCTTTCATCTTCGCCGTCTTTTTCCGGTCTTTACGTTTCTCCTCCAGAAAGGCCCACACATAACCGTTGATCATGTTGGCGCTGTAAAGGCCGGCCAGAATGCCCACGATGATCGGCAGGCTGAATTCGCGGATGGACGCTACGCCCAGCACGTACAGCGAAACGATGGTGACCAGCGTGGTCAGCGTCGTGTTGA
>JAQUXV010000262.1 GCA_028692205.1 Eubacteriales bacterium | reverse complement strand
TTATCCTTTCAGACAAGTGAACCGAGAACTTTACTCAAATTCTTTGACTGCGCTTTGCGTTTCTTGTTCTCTCTGTATCGTTTTCAAGGTTCGTCGCTCTCAAGCGAGCTTGACTATAATACCACCGTACGCGCTTCGTGTCAACACCTTTTTCGCTTTTTTATTCGGGAAATTTGGTTTCTATCATCAATATCAAATATATGGAAAACAGGAAATGTCTGCCACAGAGTTTTTCGTTATCGCATAAGCGTTTCCCGTCTTCCACGCTCCATTCGCGCACAAAGGGAAAAGAAGCATAATTGCCGTTAGCCGGCACGATTTTCTGCCTCTTGCCTCTGATTCTTTCGGTTTTGCACACATTCTTGTTGCCGACAGGCAGCCGATGGTTCTGCGGAGCCCGGCACCCACCGCTCGATGGCGCTTTGGACAGGGCCGTCTTCCCTCGCCACTCCGAAGCAAACAAACCCCTCGTTTTCCTATCGGACGATCACCCGTTTCCCCCTTTATCGGTCGTCTTTTACCCATCGGTACACAGTCTTTCCCCTATATCCTGCCGGATCGTTTGAAAGGGGTTTCTTCCATTATAGTAAGTCTCCTCCGGCGCCCCCCGTCAGCGGACCGCTCCGTTCTGCCGGTCACCAAAACAACAGCAGGGGCGAAAGCGCCTTCACGCTTCCGCCCCCGCCGTTGCATTTGATAAGCTATATGCAGCTCGGCCCAGCCTTAAATTTCGCCGTCATCCTCCGGCTCGGGCTTCTTCTCGTCCTCGTCGCCGGCATCGAAAGCCGTGTCCCTGTTTTCGCCAATCACATCGGCATCGCTTTCGGTAATGGCTTCCACAGCCTCCTCCAGCGCTTCCTCGTCCTCTTCTTCCTCCTGCTCGGCACGGGCGACCGCAACGATCCTGGCGCCCTCGGCAATCCGCATCAGCCGCACGCCCTGCGTGTTGCGCCCGCAGACGCGGATATCGGCCACCGCCGTGCGGATGATGGTGCCGTCGTCGGTCATCAGCATAATATCCTCATCCTCGTTCACGGTGAGCTGGGCGGCCAGCAGGCCGGTTTTCTCGTTGATCTGCATGGCGATGATGCCCTTGCCGTTGCGCCCCTGTTCGCGGTACTGTTCGGGGTCGGTGCGCTTGCCGTAGCCGTTTTCTGTGATGGAGAGCACTGTCTGCCCTTCGCTGATCACGCTCATGTCGATCATTTCGTCGTCTTCGGCCAGCTTCATGGCGTGCACGCCGCGCGCGCTGCGGCCCATGGGGCGGATGTTCTCCTCGCTGAAGCGGATGGCCTTGCCGCAGCGGCTGCCCAGCAGCAGGGTTTCACTACCGTCGGTCAACTCCACGCCCACCAGTTCGTCGCCGTCCATCAGGTTGAGGGCGATCAGGCCGTTCTTGCGGAGGTTGGCAAACTCGTCGTACGATGTCTTCTTGATGTAGCCCTCACGCGTCATCATCACAACGTGATGGTTTTCCAGTTCCCGAGGAACGGGAATCATGGCGGTTACCTTTTCGTCTCCGGAAAGGGCCAGCAGGTTCACGATCGCAAGTCCGCGCGCCGCGCGCCCCGCTTCGGGAATCTGGTAGCATTTCAGGCCGTACACACGCCCGCGGTTGGTGAAGAACAGGATCTCCTCGTGCGTGTTCACGATGATGAGCTTCTTCACAAAATCCTCGTCGCGGGTGCTCATGCCGTTCACTCCGCGGCCGCCGCGGTGCTGCGCGCGGTAGGTGGATTTCGGCAAGCGTTTGATATAGCCAAAGCTGGTGAGCGTAACTACCATATCATCCGGCTGAATCAGATCCTCAATATCGATCTCGCCTTCCATAATGGTCAGCTCGGTGCGACGCTCATCGGCGAACTTATCGCGAATCGCGGTCATTTCGGTTTTGATAACGCCCATCAGCAGTTCTTCATCCGCCAGCAGGCTCTTGAAATACGCAATCTGCTTTTCCAGCTCCTGATACTCGGCCATCAGCTTGTCGCGCTCCAAACCGGTCAGGCGGGCAAGGCGCATATCCAGAATGGCCTGCGCCTGCTTATCGCTGAACTGGAAACGCTCCATCAACGCCGCGCGCGCGGATGCCACGTCGCCGGATGATTTGATGATCTGCACAATCTCGTCGATATGGTCCAGCGCCTTTAACAGGCCTTCCAAGATGTGCGCGCGGGCTTCGGCCTTGTCCAGATCGTACTGCGTGCGCCGGGTAACGACCTCTTTCTGATGGCGGATATAATGGTAGAGCATTTCCCGGAGGGTGAGCACCTTCGGCACGCCGTCCACCAACGCCAGCATGTTGACGCCGAACGTTTCCTGCAGCTGCGTATGTTTGTACAGGAAGTTCAGCACCACCTGCGGGTTCACATCGCGCTTAAGCTCGATCACCACGCGCATGCCGTTGCGGTCGCTCTCGTCGCGGATATCGCTGATGCCGTCCACCCGTTTCTCGTGCACCAGCTCGGCGATCTTTTCCACCATTTTGGCCTTGTTGACCATATAGGGAATCTCGGTCACCACGATGCGCTGACGGTTTTGCGCCATGGCTTCGATTTCGGTACGCGCGCGCATCAGCACACGGCCGCGCCCGGTGTGGTACGCCGCGCGGATGCCGCTGTGCCCGAGGATCAGCCCGCCGGTGGGGAAATCAGGCCCCTTGATGAACGTCATCAGGTCGTCAATCGTGCAATCCGGATGGTCGATCATATAGACGCAGCCGTCCACTACCTCGCGCAGGTTATGCGGCGGGATATTGGTAGCCATGCCCACGGCGATGCCGCTGGAGCCGTTGACCAGCAAATTGGGGAAACGGCTGGGCAGCACGGTCGGCTGCATAAGCGTCTCGTCAAAGTTGGGGTAAAAATCCACCGTGTCTTTATCAATCTCGCCCAGCAGGTGCATGGTTAGCTTGGACATACGGGCTTCGGTGTAACGCATGGCGGCCGCGCCGTCGCCGTCCACCGAGCCGAAGTTGCCCTGGCCCTCCACCAGCTGATAGCGGATGTTAAAATCCTGCGCTAGACGCACCATGGCGTCGTACACGCTGCTGTCGCCGTGCGGATGGTATTTACCCAGCACATCGCCCACGATACGGGCGCTTTTGCGGTACGGCTTATCCGGCGTCATACCCAGCTCGTTCATCGCGTAGAGGATACGCCGGTGTACGGGCTTCAAACCGTCGCGCACATCCGGCAGCGCGCGGTTAATGATAACCGCCATCGCGTAGCTGATGAACGAGGTTTTCATTTCCTGTTCAAGGTCTGTTGGGATCAGCTTGTCTTTAATGTCCGACATGACAAAACTCCTTACTGCCTAAAGGCAGGAAATTGTTGCGGTTTCGCTCACAACAGCGCATAAAGGCGCGGGGTAGGGGCCCAGGGGAATCGCACCTGCGGGTGCGGCCAAAGGGCTTTCCGCTCGCCCTTTGGAAGCCTTCGGCGCTTGCTTCCGGCTATGGGGCGGGATGCTCCCTCTCGGAGTACAGGATAGAGGGAAGTATCGCGCCTGCGGGTGCGACCAAAGGGCTTTCCGCTCGCCCTTTGGGAGCCTTCGGCGCTTGCGTTTGGCATGGGGCGGGATACTCCCTCTCGGAGTACAGGATAGTCGTCCGCCGCTGCCTTCGGCAGCACGACCGACAAGCCTGTCCATCCTGCGAGGGAGCACCGCGCCCCCGCAGCAACGCTCTGCAAGCGGAAGAAAAATCGTCTGCCCTGAAAGGCTGTGTACAGGGGACGTTTGCCCATTCGAAGGGTACAAAGATCGCCTAGGCACGTTCTGCCCATGCAAAAACCCCAGCCAGGCAGGCATTCCCCCTGTCGCCTTGCGCACAAGCAGGCGGGAAGCACAAGGGTTCGCACCGCCGGATGGACAGGCTTGTCGGCCGCGCTACCTTCGGTAGCGGCGGACGACTCTCCTGTACTCCAAGGGCGAAGCCCTTGTGCTCAGCCCGCCGTGTAAGAAGGCGACTCCGAAGGCTTCCAAAGGGCGAGCGGAAAGCCCTTTGGTGCGCCCGCAGGCGCATCCCTCGCATCCGCGCGCCGGCAGGCGCGCCCTTTCATGCCGTTAAGCACAAAAAGAACGCTGAATGCAGCCCGAAGGGTGCAGGGGCGAGCGGAAAGCCCTTGCCCGCACCCACAGGTGCGGCACTCCCCGTTCGCGCTCCTTAAATGTCAAGGTCGGTAACGAGCTTGGCATTTTCCTCGATAAACTCCTTGCGCGGCTCCACCTGATCGCCCATCAGAAGCGTCATAATCTCGTCGGCGGCAATTGCGTCGGTGAGGCTTACGCGCATCATGGTGCGGGTTTCGGGGTTCATGGTAGTTTGCCACAGCTGCTCGCTGCTCATCTCGCCCAGGCCTTTGTAGCGCTGAATTTCGGGCTTGGGGTCGCGGCCGATCTCGGTCATGAGTTTTTCCAGCTCGCCGTCGTCGTAGACGTAGTATTCCT
>JAQUXV010000261.1 GCA_028692205.1 Eubacteriales bacterium | reverse complement strand
CTCATCGTTGATAAACGCGAAATTGCTTAGATCCTTCCAGAAATATCCCGCCATCTGCGGCATCATCATCACGCCGATAAAGGCAAGGATCGCCATACAACAGATAATCACCACGGCGTATACAACAGGCCGCCCCTTGAAGATCGCATCGGTCGCCCGTTTTCCCGCAGAGCGGCTTTTTACCGGCGCACGCCTCTTCGCATAAGGGTTTTCAGCGTCCGTGTCGGCGTTCCGGCGCGCGCCGGAACGCGCTGAATGGTAGTTGGGCAGTTCTTCCAGCGGCTCGTTCCAAGTCTCGTCCTCGTCAAAAAGGAATGTTTCCGTTTCTGCTTCGGTTCTGCGCCTTGCCGTACCGTCCGGGCGATTCGCCTTCTGTACGCTCGGCACGCTCCGTGGTGTGTACAGTTCTGGATTGTTAACATCCTTGTTGTCCCACGCCACGCGGTTCACCTCCCGATAGGCATGACGGCGCCGGGTTATTCGGCGCCGTTTTTATGTTTCATTTTGAAGGAGAGGATTTCCAGCCCCTCCTCCAGATGTACGTTAACCAATGTGGTCTCCTTGGGCAGCTTCAGGTCGACTGGCGCGAAATTCCAAATCGCGTGCGCGCCGTTTTCGCACAGGCAATCAGCCACCTGCTGCGCCGAGGCGGTCGGCACGGCCAGAACAACAATATCCACGCGCTGCTCGGCCATAAAGCTCTTTACATCCCGGATATCCCGCACCATGATTCCGCCGATCGTCGTCCCGATCTTTTGGGGGTCGGTATCGAACAGCGCAATCGTGCTGAATCCGTTTGCCGGGAAGGAATCCGAAAGTGCCACAGCACGCCCGATGTTGCCCGCGCCTACGATGATCATCCGGTGAACGCGGTCGATGCCGAGGATTCTTCCGATATGCTCCCGCAGCTCCGGCACGGAATAGCCGTAGCCCTGCCTGCCGAAGCCGCCGAAACAGTTAATGTCCTGACGGATCTGCGATGCGGTAAGACCCATGCGTTCGCCAAGGCCCTGCGATGAGATCTGTTTAACCCCTTCTGTTTCCAGTTCCTTCAAATGCCGGTAATACCCGGGAAGCCGCCGAATAACCGCTTCCGAAACATAACCTGCCATCAGGTATCCTCCCTTTCGCATCGGGAAACACCGCGCCGGCCTCCTACGATCGGCCCCGTACCCTGTGCTGAAGCTTATATAAACAGTATATCATATCGTTGATTTATTCACAATGTAATTAAAACTGCGCCGCCGGAAGACCCAGCGGCGCAGCAGAAGTGAAAATCGTTTATTTCAGCGTAATCACAACGTGGCGGTTCGGTTCGTCGCCCTCGCTGTGGGTGGTAACGGCGTTGTTCTGCTGCAAAGCGCTGTGCAAAATACGGCGTTCGTAGGGGTTCATGGGTTCCATAACCACCTTGCGGCCTGTTTTTACGGCGCGGTTCGCCATGCGGTTGGCCAGTCGGGTAAGCGCTTCTTCGCGTTTGGCGCGATAGTTCTCGGTATCGATGGTTACGCGCGTGTATTCTTCCTGACCACGGTTTACATACAGGCTGGTCAGGTACTGCAGCGCATCCAGCGTTTCGCCCCTGCGGCCGATCAGAATACCCAGCGTGTCGCCGTGCATATCCACACGGATGTTGCCCTCGTCATCTGTCGCGGCGTTTACGGACACGCTTACGCTCATCAGTCGGGTTACTTCCATCAGGAATTGCTGCGCCTTCCCCATCGCCGTTTCCGGATCGTGAATTACGATCTCGCCGCTTACCGTATCAGCCTGCTTCGGCTCCGCGGTTTTCGGCGATTCCGCATTTTTTGCGGCGGGTTTCGGTTTCCTGTCGGTCGCTTTTTTAACCTCTGCGGGCTGCTTTTCAGCCTTTGGTGCTTTCGGCTCTTTTTCGTTCTTGTTCACCGGGCAGTTCAGCGAAAGCGACGACAGAAGATCGGAATCCTCCGCACTTTCTTTCACCGTCAGGCGCACACGGGCGGGTTTGCCGCCCAGCAGCCCGAACAAGCCTTTGCTGCCCTCGTCTAAAATATCAATCGTCACATCTCCCAGGGACACGCCCAATTTCTCCAGCCCCTGAGATACCGCTTCCTCCATTGTTTTGGCGGAAGATTCTATGCTTTTCATCTCATGCTCTCCTCCCCGATTACTTCAGCATTTTGTTTTTGACGTTCCTGCTTGTCAAAAATGCGATTCATCACAAGCCCCTGACCCCAGGAGATCAGGTTGGCCATCACCCAGTACAGCGAGAAGCCCGCATTGTACGTGGAGCAGATGTACAGCGAGAAGATGGGGAAGAACCATTTCATAAACTTATTGGTTCCAGCCGCAGGGTTGGACGCGTCTCCGCCGGTCGGCGTTTGCGGCTGTGTAAGGGTCATCAGGTACTGCGTTACGGCCGCCAACACAGGCAGGATAAAGTAGCCGTTGTTGTGGGCATAAATCGTAAGCTTTGCGAAAACCAGGTTTACTTCCGGCATGGTGCTCCACGCCATCACTTCGTTGGCGTAAACGGAGCTGGTTTGCAGAGCTGCAAATACAGTCGACCCGTTAAGGGTGTCGGCGGTAATTTGCAGATTCGCCAGCATCGATATCTTCTCCGGCGACAGCGACTGGAAAACGCTTGCCCAGATATCGGCGGGAATCAGCTTCAAGCTGCTTTCACTGGCAATGAAAGGAGAAAACGGACTATCCGGCATCCAGAGGTTTTGCACCCACAACCAGCCCTCGTTGCTCTGCGCGCCCGTGGTGATCAGGTCGATCGCCTGTCTGGCCAGCTCGGTATTAGCAACCATGCGCATCGCGGCGAACATGGCAAACAGTACCGGCAGTGAAATAAGCATCGGCAGACAACCGGAAAGCGGGTTAATGTGCTCTTTGCGGTAGAGCTCCGCGGTTTTCTGGTTCAGTTTGTCCTTGTCGTTGGCGTACTTCTTTTGCAGTTTAGCTACCTGCGGCTGCAGGGAGCTCATTCGGCGCATGCTTTTGCGGCTCTTCAGGTCCAGCGGAAACAGCACCAGCTTAATCAAAACGGTAAACACGACAATGGACCAGCCATAATTGCTCACGACCACGTTAATCCCGCTGAGGATGCTGGCCAGGAACGTATTAATTGCGTTCATGTGGGCGTTAATTCCTCCTTATTGTTACGGTAGGGTCTTCCGGCACGGGGTCGTACCCGCCCCTGCCAAAAGGGTTACAGCGCAGGACCCGCCATATCGCCAGCCTGCCGCCCTTCCAGACGCCGTAACGCTCAATCGCCGTAATCGCGTATTGCGAACAGGTTGGCTGAAAGCGGCACGACGGAGGGGTGTGAGGGCTGATATGTCTGCGGTAAAAACGGATACTCGCCAAAAGAAACTTTTTCATTGCGTACGTTTTACTCTGCGGGCGGCTTTTCGCCCTGGAAGAGAGATAGTTTGCGAAGAAGCGAATACAGGCTCTGCCGCAGCTGCGCGTAGGATAGTTTTGCTGCGCAGGGATGTGCAACCACTACAAACAAACCGCTTTTCAGTTCCGGCAGCCAGGGCCGTACACATTCGCGAAGCCTGCGCTTAGTCAGGTTTCGCGTAACCGCACAGCCGACTTTCTTGCTGACCGAAAAGCCGACTTTTTTCTGTGAGCTGCGCACATATAGCAGAGTCAGATCCCTGTTCACGGCCTTTGCCCCACGGCGATACACATAGCGGAACTGGCGGCTTTGGCCGAGCCGGTGCTGTTTTTGCACTGCGATCCCTCATTCTCTGGCCGCGGAAACCTGTGCCCCGGGCGCTTCCTGTATACCGAAAAGCCCGTACCCACTTCACCCGAAATCAAGGATAATGGGAGCGGGCCATAACGGCAGGTTATTTGCTTCCCCGGAACATGTCAGGCGCTGAGCACCTTGCGGCCGCGACGGCGACGGGCGGACAGCACGCGACGGCCGTTTTTGGTGGCCATGCGTTTACGGAAGCCGTGTACTTTGCTGCGCTGAATCTTTTTAGGCTGGTAAGTACGGAACATGGTAAACAACTCCTTGCAGTTTCGCAATCTTGTATGGCTTTGCACGTCCGCTGCGAACGCGCCGGATACCACAAAGCAACTATTATATTATAATGTCGGGTTGGATACCTGTCAAGCGTGAATTTTTATCGGTTTGCATTGATAAATCCAGTCGTGGCGGACGTTTGAATCTACCTTCCTTCCGTTTGCACCTCTTCGCCTCACGCGGTATAATCAAGGCGTTGTGCAGCTTCGTAACGGCACACGCCGAAACCGGGCCGGAGCGGATGGAGGAAGCGCTGCTTTGCCCCGTACGGACCCTTCTGCCGAAAGGAACACGTTATGAAAGCGGAACGCCTGTATACCCTCCGGGTAATCGCGAGAATCCATAATGATTTCCCCACCAAGTTCGGCCTGCCGCGCCAGAGCGGGCTGGTCGATTCCATCCAGTCCGAGATTGTATTC
>JAQUXV010000260.1 GCA_028692205.1 Eubacteriales bacterium | reverse complement strand
GCGTTCGTGGTTGTGATCGGCGACGAGGAAATTGAAAAAGGCGTTGTAAAGCTTCGGAATATGAATACCAGAGAAGAAACGGAAGTTACGCTTGCGGAAGCGCCGGAGAAGGCAAAAGCGCTGATCGTAAAGCGGAACATGGAGGAATAGAAGATGGCAGTCGTCAAACGTACGCATATGTGCGGCGAGGTACTACCCGCTGAAATTGGTCAAAAAGTGGTGCTGAAGGGATGGGTGCAGCGCGCCCGTAACCTGGGTGGGCTTATTTTCGTTTGGCTTCGCGACCGGACCGGAATTGTACAGGCGGTGTTCGATTCCACGGTCATGCCTGCCGAAACCTTCGCGCTGGCGGAAAGCCTGCGCGGCGAGTATGTGATTACGGTTACCGGCGAAGTGCGCAGGCGCGCCGCCGACGCTGTAAACGACAAAATGAAAACCGGAGAGGTGGAAGTGGCCGCCGATGGGCTGACAGTGCTGAACACCAGCAAGACGCCGCCGATCTATATTGAAGACAACACCAACGAGCAGGAATCTCTGCGGCTGAAATATCGCTATCTGGACCTGCGCCGGCCGAGCATGCAAAATATGCTCCAGTTCCGCCACAGGGTGATCAAGTGCCTGCGGGATTACATTGACGATCAGGGTTTTATTGAGGTGGAAACCCCTATCCTTACCAAGTCCACACCTGAGGGCGCGAGGGATTATCTGGTGCCCTACCGCCAGAAGCCCGGCCTGTTTTACGCGCTGCCGCAAAGCCCGCAGATTTATAAGCAGCTTCTGATGCTGGCGGGGCTGGATAAGTATTATCAGGTGGCGCGCTGCTTCCGCGACGAGGATGGCCGTGCCGACCGCCAGCCGGAGTTTACCCAGTTCGATATGGAAATGAGCTTTATCGAGCCGGAGGACATCCAGACGGTGGTCGAAGGCGCATACCGGCAGGTGTTCAAAGAAGTAATGGGATTGGATATTACGCTGCCTCTCCGCCGCCTTACCTGGCGCGACGCCATGGCGCGTTTCGGCAGTGATAAGCCGGATACCCGCTTCGGGATGGAAATCAGCGATATCAACGACACGGTGCGCGGCTGTGGTTTCGCGGTTTTCGAAAATGCACTCAGCGAGGGCAACACCGTTTGCGCCATCTGCGCGAAGGGCGCCGGCAAGCTGAGTCGCCGGGAGTTCGACGCGCTGGGCGAGTTTGTGAAAACATATCACGTCAAAGGGCTGGCGTGGGCTGCCGTAAACGAAGAGGGCGCCGTGCGCGGAAGCTTTGTGAAAGCCATGCAGGGCGACAGTATGCAGCGCCTGCTGGACAAGATGGACTGCAAACCGGGCGATGCCCTGTTTGTGATCGCGGATCGCAGGCTGGTCGCGCTGACCGCTATGGGGCAGCTGCGCCTCCGGCTTGGGAAGGAGCTGGAGCTGATCGACACTTCCCGCTATGATCTACTGTGGATTACCGAATTCCCGCTGGTTTCGTGGGATGAGGAAGAAAACCGCTTCGTGGCGGAACACCATCCGTTTACCGCGATCATGGACGAGGATGAGCAGCTGATGGAAACCGATCCGGGATCGGTGCGCGCCAAATCCTATGACCTGGTGATGAACGGAATTGAGATGGGCAGCGGCTCCATCCGTATCCATAAGAGCGATTTGCAGGCGAAAATGTTCTCGTTGATCGGGCTTACGCAGGAGGAAGCGCAGCAAAAGTTTGGCTTCCTGCTGGAAGCGTTCCAGTACGGCACGCCGCCGCACGGCGGGTTTGCCTTCGGCGTCGACCGGCTGGTGATGATTCTGAATGGATCGGACAGCCTGCGCGATGTGCTGGCCTTCCCCAAAATTCAAAACGGCGTATGCCTGATGATGGACACGCCCGCAACCGTGCAGCAGCAACAGCTGGATACCCTGAAAATTAAAGTGGATGAGTAAGACGGGTAACACGCCGTCGTCATTATTTACGGGCGCGGCGTTGTCAACGGTCTGAAAATCTGTTATACTACGCTGTGGAAACCATGTGCCATAGGAGGTGTAAAGCGTGGCTGTTAAGAAGGACAATCTGCCTTTGAGCTTGCGCAAGGACGATGATTCCACCGGGACGATTACCTATGCGAACGAGGTTATCGCGATCATTGCGGGGGTAGCCGCCAACGAGGTGGAAGGTATCGCGGGTATGTGCACCAGCGGTGGCATTACCGAGGTTTTTGGGCGCAACCGCAACATCACCAAGGGCGTAAAAGTGGAAATCGGCTCGGAAGAAGCATCTGTGGACCTGTACGTGGTCGTGGAATACGGTACGCCGATTCAGACGGCGGCGTTGAACGTGCAGGAAAACGTACGCAAAGCAATCGAGACGATGACGGGGCTGCATGTGGTGCGTGTTGACGTACACGTACAGGGCGTGAGCTTCGAGAAAGAACAGAAGGAACAGCAGGCCGGTTTGGAATACGCCGAGCTGGGAAAAGTTACCGCCGGTGCGGAACCCCAGCCGGAGAAACCCGAAGCGCCTGCGGAAACGCCCGAAGAAACGCCTTTGGAAACAACAGAAGAGCCGCCCGCCGAGACGGAGAATATACGCCCGCCGTGCGGTGGAAAACGCAAGCCTAAAGATGCGGCAGAGCAAGCGACGACCGAGGAACCGGAAGCATCACCCGAACCGGAAGAAGCAGCCGGATCCGAAACGGAAACAGCCGAAGGCGAATCGGAAACAAAGGCTGAACCTGAACCGGAAGCCTGAATTCGCACCCCGAAAGACCACAGAGGGGGTCTTTTGGGGTTTGCTTTGTAATGGATGAGGGAGGAATTTCTGTGAGATTGAAGCTGATCGATCGCATTCTGGCCGCAATAGCCGGTTTACTCATCCTGGCGATCGGCATTGGGCTGCTGGTGTTCGGCGCCGGTTTTTTCCCGTTCAAGCTGGACCTTTCCATACTGGAACAGCAATATGTGTTCTGGCAGCGGGCGGTGATGGTGGCCGCAGCGCTGATTCTCTGCTTTATCGGCCTGCGCGGCATATCCATGCTGTTTCGCTCCGGTAGGGAGAAAGGCTTTATCGCGCAGCATACGGAATACGGCGATCTGAGCATCTCCATGACGGCTATGGAGAACATGGTAAAGCGCTGTGTGGATTCGCATAGCGAACTGAAAGTCAGCAACACCCGCATCCACCACGCGCGGGACGGTGTGGTGGTAAGCATTCGGATATCGCTGGCCAACGGCGTCAATATTCCCATCACAGTCAGCGCGCTTCAAAAGCAGATTAAGCAGTACATCACCTCCTGTTCCGGCGTGGATGTCAAGGAAGTACGCGTGATGGTGGAAACCAACAACAGCGTCGCGCCCGTTAGCTGTGAAGCGAACGGCAACACGCTTTTAGCGGATGTTGACGCGGCGTCCAAGGCGGGCGAAGTGGTAAACAGTTTGCACGAAACGGCGCAAAACGCCATGCCTCCTGAAATAAGTGAAGAGGAAAAGCCGGCGAGGGAACCGCTGCACCAGCGCCTTTTCAAACGGGAGGAAAAACCGCAGATCGTTCCCGAGCCGCCGACGCTGGAAACGGAGAGCGAAACGCCTGTGCCAATGGGGCCGAAGCCCGAAGCAATGGCCTCCGAGACGGTTGTAACGGAACCTGCCGAAGCGCCCGGTGAGACGCCGGAAGAAGCGCCGACGGACGAAGCGGAAGCTACCGTTAACGAGGAAAAAGAAGCGGCTATCGAGTCGGAAGCGGAAGAGGAACCGAAGAACGACGGTACTGTAATGCCGTAACGCGGGGAGGTTGCAATATGGATCACCAAAACGATTGGCTGAAAATTGGCACGAAGCAATGCGGGATGCTGCTTGGCGCGGCCGGAGCGGCAATCGCGTTCATGCTGATCTTCCTGGGATTTTTCAAAACATTGCTGGTAGCGGCGCTGTTTGCACTGGGCTTTTGGGTCGGCTCACGCGCGGATAAAACAGCTTTTGTGAAAAACACCATCAACCATATGTTCCCGCCCAAAGGCGAATAAATCGGATACGAAACGAAACGGAGTGTAATACATGGCGCGATCTGTGGCCAGACAGGCTGCAATGCAACTGTTGTATGAGCGGATGTCTGGCGGGGATGCCGACGAGGAAACGCTGAACCTGGCATATGAGGAACTGGGGAAAACTTACGAAGAAACAGCGCCGTCGGCGGACGACCGGGCCTATATCGACGATGTGCTTGTGGGCGTTCCGGCACACAGGCAGGAGCTGGATCGGCTAATTGAGGAGCACAGTAACGGGGAGTGGGCGCTGGACCGGCTGGCACGCGTGGATTTGAGCATCCTGCGGTTGGCGGCTTATGAACTTTGCTACCGTGAGGATGTGCCCGACAACGTTGCCATCAGCGAGGCGATGGAGCTGGCCAACCGGTACAGCGAGCCGAAAAGCGGCCGGTATATCAACGGCGTTCTGGGCGCAATCGCACGCGATAAGCGGAAGGACTGAGCCGGATGGACGTCGTG
>JAQUXV010000259.1 GCA_028692205.1 Eubacteriales bacterium | reverse complement strand
CGCTCCGTGCTGACCGCGGCGGCCATGACCTATGTGGCGGCCACCATCTCCAGCCTTTTGCAGCTTCTGCGTCTTGTGCTGATTTCCCGCAGCCGCAGGGATTAGCCCATGCCGGAGCAGAAGGAGAGCCCGCCGTCTTTCCCCGCGTTCCGGGTATCCGTGCGCGCTTTAGTGGCCTTCTCCTTTTTCCCGCCCGATATCACGCTCGGTGCGGGTTTGGCGGAAATGCAGGCGGGCACGCGCGCGCATCAGGCGCGGGAAACCGCGCAGGCGGAAGAATTTGAAATCGAGAAGCCGCTGCGCTGCAATGTGGAGCGCGGCGGTGAAACCATTACCCTTTTCGGCCGCATGGACGCTTATCGAGAGGGCAACCCGCCCTGCGTGGAAGAGATTAAGCTCTGCCGCGAGCCGCCCGATGCGCCGCTGCCCGACCACCTTGCGCAGACCAGGCTTTATGCCGCCATGCTGACGCTTGCGGATGAAGCCGAAACCGTGGATACGCGGGTTGTTTATGTAAACGAAGATGGGCAGCCCCTGCGCATTTTTGCCGAGACGGCGGAGCGCGCCTTCCTGCAGCAAGCGCTGTACCATTTGCTGGACCCGTGGCTTGCCTTCGCAATCGCCGAGCGGGCTCATAGGCAAAAACGGGACGAGAGCCTTCGCGCCATGGCCTTTCCCTTTCCCGCATATCGCGCGGGCCAGCGGGAACTGGCTGTGCAGGTGTATACGGCAATCACACGCCGGAAGCGCCTATTCGCGTCGCTGCCCACCGGCACCGGCAAGAGCGCCGCGGTGCTGTTTCCCGCCCTGAAGGCTTTGGGCGAGGGCAAAACGCGCAAGCTTGTGTACCTGACGGCGCGCACCACAGCCCGGCAAAGCCCGCTGGCCGCGTTGGAAAGGATGCGCGCGCAGGGCATGAAAGCCCGCGTAGCTACCCTGCTTGCCAAAGAGAAGCTTTGTCCTTCCCCCACCCGCTGCCACCCGGATGATTGCCCCCGCGCCAAAGGCCACTACCTGCGGCAGCCGGATGCCATACAGAAGCTGCTTGCGACCGATGTGATCTGGTCGGAGGAAATCGTCACCGCCGCAGCGGACGAGTACCGCCTTTGCCCCTTCGAGCTAGCGCTGGCGCTGACCGAGCTGGCCGACGTGGTGCTGATGGACGTCAACTACGCTTTCGACCCGTTTGTGCAGATTGTACGCCTTTTTCAGCAGCACCGGGATTTTACCCTGCTGATCGACGAAGCGCATCATCTGCTGCCGCGTGTGCAGGAAAGCCTTTCCGGCGCGCTGGACAGCCGGGAACTGCGCGCATACCGCACGGTTTTCGGCAAGGCGCTTGGGCGGAAGCATCCGTTTTATAAATCGTTTTCCACGTTGCTCACCGCGCTCAGGGCAAGCGGCGGCAATCCGGAAACGGATGGCACACCGGAAGCCTCCATCCCCGGCGATGAAACCACCGACAGTCCCGCGCAAACGGCCCCAGGCCCGGCACGGGCAGCCGGATATGAGGCCATCCGCCTTCCCGCTCCGCCGCCGGAGGTAACGGAGGCCGTGCAGGCGCTTATCGTCGCCACGATGAACCTGCTCGGCGAACGCCTGCCCTCCGCGGAATGCAGGCAGAGCGCGGGGAAGCTGCTTCGCACGCTGTGCGCCTTCGGCTATGCCGCGGAACATTTTGACAATCGGTACGCCGCCCTGCTGACGCCGCATGGCAAGGAGCAGGAGCTGGAACTTTTTTGCCTTTCCCCTGCCGAAGTCATCGCCGCGACGACTAAAAACCTTCGCGGCAGCGTGTTCTTCTCGGCCACGCTCGCGCCGCTGCCCGATATGCGGGTTTTGCTGGGGGGCACGGAGGAGGACGCGTGCTTTTCGCTTCCATCACCTTTCCCACCGGAACGCCTGCAGGTGGTGCGGCGGCGCGTGCAAACCCGCTATGCCTTCCGGGAGGCGAGCGCCGAACACGTGGCGCAGAGCATTGCCGAGGCGGTAAGCTCGCGCAGCGGCAACTACATCGTCTATTTCCCCAGCTATGCCTACCTCCGGCTGGTACTGGAACCGCTGATGCAATTGCCGGTCCCGCCGCTGCTGGTACAGGAAAACGACATGTCCGAGGAAGCTCGCAGCCGCTTTCTTGCCGCGTTCACCGCGGAGGTCGGGCCGAAGCTAGGCCTGTGCGTATTAGGCGGCGTTTTCTCCGAAGGGGTGGATTTGCCGGGCGAGCAGCTTATCGGCGCGCTGATCGTGGGCATGGGCCTGCCGACGCCTACGCCCCGGCTTCGGGCCCAGCAGGCGTATTACGAGGAACGTTTCGGCGACGGCTTCCTGTACGCGTGGATGATTCCCGCCATGCAGAAAGTTTCACAGGCGGCGGGCCGCGTCATCCGCACTGAAAATGACCGGGGGCTGGTGGTTCTTCTGGACGACCGGTATTACGATACGCGCTATCTGCGCCTTCTGCCGCCGGAATGGCGGATTATCAACGAGGATATTGCCGGGGCGGCCTGTTCGCTCAACCGGCTTGCAAATGAAAGCGAGGCGCCATGAGAAAGCAAAAATGGCTCTGGCTCGCAGCCGCGGTCGCAACGCTTGCAGTGGGCCTGTTGGGTTGGGCGTTCACCCACCCGGCCGAAGGGAGCAAAGGCATTTTGTATCATGTTTCCGGAGGGCAGGGCGATATGTACCTGCTGGGTTCCATCCACGTGGGCGAGAAGGCCATGTATCCCTTCGGCACGGAAATCCGACAGGCCATGGCGCAGGCGGATACCTTTGTGTATGAATGCGATACCGCTTCCGATGAAGTGGTGTCGCAAATTCAAAGCCGCATGGCGCTGCCCGAAGGCGAAACCCTGCAAGCCCTGATCGGGGACGAGCTGTACACCGAGCTTAAACAGGTTTGCGATCAGCTCAGCATCCCTATCCGGCAACTGGACGGGTTAAAGCCCTGGGGCGTCATCAACACGCTGGCGGTGTATTCCACCGCCGCCGAGCTGGGCGCGGCCAACGTATCGCAAGCACTGTCGCTGGGCGTGGAAAAGCAGGTGCAGGCCTACGCCGCAAGCAACGGCAAGCAAACCGCTTATCTGGAAACAGCCGCCGAGCAGACCGATGTGCTGGAAGGGTTCAGCGATTCACTCAAACGTTATCTGCTGAGAACCGAGTGCGATACCATCCTCAATCCGCAAAGCGCCACCGGCATGGACGCCACCATTGCCAGCTGGCCCGAGTGGTGGCGTGCAGGGAACGCGCAGGCTTTTTCCGAACAATATATCAGCAGTTACCTCGCCCCCGGTTACGAAGCCGAATGCACGGAGTACCACACGAAGCTGGTGACCGAGCGCAACGTGCGCATGGCCGAGCGGCTCGCGGCGATGCTGGAGAGCGGCGGATCGTACTTTGTTACGGTTGGGCTGCTGCATCTGGTTTTGCCGGAGGGCAGCATCGTCACGCTTCTGCGGCAAAAGGGGTATACGGTGACGCTTGCGAGCGAAAGCGGCGCAACCCCCTAAGCAGGTTCCGAATTCCAGTCTCTTGCACCTGACACAGCACCCTAAACGCGGCATTGTCGGCTTTGCCCCGATCCGTCCGCGCCACAAACATAGATCAATCAGTAAAGGGATGGTATCGACATGAAGGATCAGCACATCAACGGTTACACCCTCAGCCGCAAACGCTGGAAATTCAAGCTGGCGGAAGTCGCCGCATTGCTGAAGCACACCTACTGGGCCAAAAACCGGGACGCGAAGACGCTCCGGCTTTCCATGCGCCATGCCTATCCCTACGGGGTATTCAGTCCCGACGGCAAGCTGGTCGGATTTCTTCGGGTCACCTCCGACCTTTCCACCAACTACTATATCGCGGATGTGATTGTAGCCCCGGAAGAACGCGGCAAAGGGCTGGGCCTCGCGCTGGTTCGTTACGCGGTTTCCGATGCGAAGGTGTGCCGCGGCAAGGGCCTTCTGCTCACCAGCACCGCCGCCGGGCTGTACGCCAAAGTCGGCTTCTATACGGAAAGCAACCGAATGATGATCCGCGATCCCGTAAAGCCTGAAACAGCTGCCAGAAAGTAATTTGCCGGCTGCCTACCGGATATAAGCAAGCGCTTCTGCCACCGATGGGCAGAAGCGCTTATTTTATAAACCGATAACCCGTTCCCCCTGAAGGCGGTAAATCCGATAATGCGCCCATGATCCGGGAGGGCTTGGAACAAGCGGCTTAAAGGAAGATTTTTTGATCCGGATACGCTATTCGTATTCAAAACATGAACACAGCGGAACCCGAAATGCCTGATCGGTTTGGCTCTGAGCGTTATCGAATACGCAGCTACGGTAGTGTTATACACCGGCAACGGTTGCCGCCAACCGTACAATCCCCTTCCAGCGAATGCCCACAACCACATTCCGCGGTGGGCTGCGCCTAAGCCGTTGCATCGAGCTTTAACTCTGCTTACTTAAACACCTGATAAATCCCGCATTTCAGGTATTGCGTTTCCGGAGACGCCGTCAGAATGGGATGGTCGCGCC